>NZ_JBSJYX010000016.1:0-86635 GCF_053711175.1 Kocuria sp. KH4 | reverse complement strand
GCGGGAACCGTTCGGCGAACCGTCCGCAGAACGCCGGAAAGGCGCCCGCCCACTGCTGCACCATCTGAGCCTGCACACACCACCAAATACCAGACTCGGCACTCAGTCACAATCTGTCGTTGCAGTACTAAGCCGCCCCGGCCAACTGCGGCTCGGGCTGCATGGTCAAGCAGTAATTGGTGAAGCCACGTTCACAGTTCTTGCAGAACCCGCAAGCGATGTTGAACGGCAGCACGACCCGCTCACCAACCTTGACCTTGTCCACACCGTCACCGACCTCCACGACCTCCCCGAGGTTCTCGTGCCCGAAGGTGCGCCCGGTCTCGAAGCTGGTGCGCCCCTCGTACATGTGCAGGTCCGACCCGCAGATATTGGTGGCAGTAATCCGCACCAGGACGTCGGTCGGGCGTTCGATCTTCGCGTCGGGCACCTCCTCGACGGCGACGTCGTTGGGTCCTTTGTAGACCACTGCCTTCATGGTGAGCCTCCTCGACATTGGTGCTGCAACGACGATGACGCCGACCCGGCCGGCCCCATCGGCTTCGGCGACCTCTTCAGGCTGCCCGTCAACGCATCCCCAGCTTTGCCCATCACCGCAGGTCACGACCAGGACATAATTCCTCCGGCACGTGAGTCAGGGACTAATGTGGCGGGCCATGGAGCTGCGACAACTGCGGTACTTCGTGGCGGTGGCCGAGGAGCGGCACTTCGGGCGGGCCGCGGCCCGGCTGCGCATCGCGGCGCCGTCGCTGTCCCAGCAGATCAAGGTCCTGGAACGGGACCTGCACGTCACCCTGCTCGAGCGCAGCCCCCGCCACGTGGACCTCACCACCGCTGGGGAGGTGCTGCTCGAACACGCCTACGTCCTGCTGGCCCGGGCCGAGCGCGCCCGCACCGAGGTCGGCTGCTCCGACGGCCGCCACCGGCACCTGAGCCTGCGCGTCGTCCCGGGCGTGGAGCACATCTTGGAAGGGCCCCTGGCCCACCTGGCCGGACCGGACTACGAGCTGGAGGTCACCGCTGCGACGGCCACCGACTGCGAAGCGATCCGCGCCGTCCGCGACGAGCACCTCGACGCGGCCATCGTGTGGGTCCGCTGCGCCCAGGACCAGGACCTCCCCGGCACCGTCCTGGCCCAGGTGCCGTTGCACCTGGCCCTGCCGGTCGGGCACCGGCTGGCCGCCGCGGCAGCGGTCCCGGTCACCGAGCTGACCGAGGAGACGGTCGTGTTGATCTCTCGCGAACTCTTCCCCGGCATTTGGGACCACCTTCTCGCCCGCCTGCTCCCCGCCGGGCTGTCCCGTCCCGAGCAGGTGCTCACCCTGCCGAATCTCATCAACGCCCCCGAAGCCCTGCTCCGCGCGGTCGCCGCCGGGTCCGGGGTGGCACCGGTCGCCCCGGCGGTGGCCGCCCACCTCGCGGTCCCCGGGATCGTCGTCCGTCCCCTCGACCCGCCCCTGACGGCCCCCGTCGAACTGATCTGGCACAAACCCGCCCACCCCGCCCTCCCCGACATCATCACCCTGCTCACCGACACCTCGGGGTAGGACGAGCGGGAACGTTGAAGACGCTGCAGGGTCAGGAGCTGTCGACCGGCCCGATCGCGGGGTGGCGCCAGAGTTCCCAGCTGGTCTGGAGCAGGCAGACGAGAGCAAGCCCGGTCAGCGCCGCCAACGCTGGCGCGGACACAGCCACCGGAATCAGCGCGGCAGCCCCCACCGCGGCAAGAAGGCGATCGGCGGCGAGCTGGTGGTGATCGCGCCACCGATAGGCGACGTCACCGAGGAAGAACAACGCGACGCCACCGGCCAGGGCGACGGCGGGCAACAGCGGGAGCGGCTCGGCCGCACCCGCGACGGCCTCGTGCACCCCGAGGGCGAAGAACACCACCCCGGCCACCAGCGGCAGATGCAGGTAGCTGTAAGAATCGCGCGCCAGCCGGGCCCGCTCCCGGTTCCCGGTGCCGCGCAGCCGCCGTTGAGCCCCGCCGCGGAGATAACCGAAGTAGGACCACCACAGCCCGGCCGCGATCAGCACGGCCAGGAGGACAGCGGTCACCACACCCGGTTGCCCCAGAGAGTCTTCGGCGCCGGCGCCCACCTCCACGATCGCCTCACCCAGCGCGATGATGATGATCTGTCCGTGCCGCTCCACGAAGTAGGTGGGCGCTACACCCCAGCCGGTGGTACCGACCAGAACCGGCCCGGAGAAGTCGATCACCGCCGCCGCGATCCACAACAGCTCCCGCCCCGGTGTGTCGACGAACGCGGCGGCCACCAGCAGCACCGGCCCGGTGAGCAGGGTGGGAACCAACCGCAGCGCGGCCGCACCCACGGCCGCCTCACCCCGCACGTCCAGAGCCAGCAGCGCGATGTGGATCAGTCGCACCGCCAGGAACGCGAGCCCGAACACCAGCGCCCGCGCGCCGAATGCCTGCGGCAACGCAACTGCCGCGATCAGCATCGCCGCCATCGCAAGGAAGATCAGCAATCGGTGCGCATGCCTGGCGTGGTCGGAGGTGTTGGTCAGCCAGGCGTAGCACACCCAGGCCCACCACACTGCGGCAAGAGCCAGAAGGCCGCGTCCGAAGCCCGCCCAGGAGATGTCCGCCAGCATCAGGATCGTAACCTGGGACATCGCGTAGACGAAGACCAGGTCGAAGAACAGCTCCAGCGTCCCGACCGACCGGTCCGCCGTGCCCTCGGATGCCTGCTCACCGGACGCTGCTGCGCCGCCGCTCATGTCGCCTAGATTACCCGGGACGACGCGCACCACGCCGGTACTCGCCCCGGGGATGCCGCAGACCACGGCCACGTTCATGAACTCCTGGCGGCTCGACGCGGCCGAGGAGAGGGCGCAACCACTCCAGTGCCGGTCACACGGTATCGACCTTGGCGATGGCCGCGACGGTGGTCAGCGCCGCCAGCAGGTACCCCCTCCACATGACCGATCCTGGAATCGAGGGGGCGTGGTAGCTACAGCACGGGAGTCGATGGGCATGCCATGGCCGGAGGGGGTGCCGTGGTGATCGGTGGTGATGCGGGTCATGGAATCCCTCGTTCGTGAGTCGGGCAGGCCCGAGATGGTGAGTCCCTCCGCGATGGGGATCACCGTCTCCGAGGAGGCTCAGCCGGTGGCAGTGACGCTGTGCACCAGCGTGCCGGCAAAGTTGGTCTGGCTGCCGGGCACCACCGCGCGGGCGGCGATTTCCTTGAAGGCGAGGTAGTGGGGCGCTTGCTTGTGCTCCACTTCGAAGGCGACCTCGTCGCGGTAGAGCTCGTAGAAGGCGAAGCGGTTGGAGCCGGGCGCCTCAAGCTCGATCATGTCGAAGCGGTAACAGCCTTCCTCCTCGCGCACGGACGCCTCGGCATTGGTCTCGATGGCCGCGAGGAACTCCTGGCGGCGTTCCGGTCGGATCTCCAGGGTGACCCACAAGCTGAACATCATGCTCCTTCCGAAAAAATGTGCCGAATGTCTATGCATACCAGGCACGTGCACCCGGCGGATCGCGGTGCCCGATGAGGCAGCGCCGAATGCCCCCTCGAGAACCGAGATAGGACCATCAGATCATCGGCAGGGGCAGCTCCCGGAGGCGTCGATACAGGGTGACTCGGCAGATGCCGAGGTCACGGGCGACCTGAGAGGCCGGCTCCCCACCCTCGATGAGCCGCAGGGCGTTGCGGATCTGAGAGTCGGTGAAGGCCTGAGGCCGCCCGCCGAGGTCCTTGCCGGCGGCCCGGCGTTTGGCCACCGAGTCGGTGATCCGATCCCGCTTGATCTCCAACTCCATCTGCGCCGACGCCGCCATAACAGTAAAGACCATCGACCCCATCGGGGTGGCCGTGTCCACGTCTCCCCCGCCAAGGTTCAGCACCCGCAACCCAGCACCCCCACCCCGCAGCGCCTCGGCCAAGACCAGCATGTTCTACGTCGACCGCCCCAACCGGTCCAGCGTGGTGGCGACCAGAGTGTCACCCTCCCCGAGCGCAGCCACCGCCGTGTCGAAGGCCGGACGCGATGCGCGGCCGCCAAACACTTCATGTAGCTCCCGGATCCGCCGGTAGCGGGTGCCCCCCCCAACACGCCCAGGTCATCTAACCTGACCCCGCCGCTCCATGACCGGACCTTTTCTGGAGCTGGTCCCCGGTGATCGACGAGCACAATCGTGGGCTTGTCACCGACCTTGGGCACCCGAGTGAGTGGACATCGACAAGCTGATGTAAGTCCGGGTGCCTCGGACCGGCGACGAGCAGATCACCAACGCTGTGTGCCCTCTCCCCACCCCCGGCGCCGCGGGGACAAGTGGATCGGCGTCGGACGGTTCTCCACCCTGGCGATCCTCCGGGGAGAGGTACAAGATACGGTCATGGACATCACCGACAACGGGCCGAAACCGAACGCGTTCGATATCGAGAGCGCCACGACGGAGAACGCTGACTACCGCCGCGTCGCCTGGACGGGCAAGCACCTGCAGGTGACGCTCATGTCGATCGAGCCCGGCGGAGCGATTGGTCTCGAGGTGCATTACGGCACCGACCAGTTTCTGCGCATCGACGCCGGCAAGGGCCGCGCGAAGATGGGGCCCTCGAAGGACAATCTCTCGTTCCAGCAGGACGTCGAGGACGGCTGGAGCATCCAAGTGCCCGCCGGCACGTGGCACGACGTGGAGAACACCGGGGACGAGCCGCTGCGCCTCTACACGATCTACGCGCCCACGCACCACGCGCAGGGCATCGTGCACAAGGCTCCGGAAGACGCCGAGAAGGACGAGGAGCAGGGCCGCGACGAGCCACCGCCGTGGATCGATGAGGTCGACGACCAGGGCGAAGAGACCGCCTGAGCTGCTACAACGATTACCTGACTGTCCGGTAACCGGCCCTATGTAAGGTGGCTTGCTCGTGGCCGCCGTGGGCTAACCGACTGCGTGCTCTTACCGTGCGCTGGAGTACATCCGAGGCGAGGGGCTTGAGGTGATTCCCAGCGATTGCAGCTCGTGCCGGCGTGCCAGCATTTGCGCTTCGGCTTGGCGGGCCCAGAGGCGCGAGCTGCGCTCGAACCTCGACACGACCCCGAGGGTGAGCATCAGCACCCCGGCCATCAGCAGTGCCATCCAGACGGGGTCCAGTGCTTGGTCAGCCCTGATGGACAGCCACAGCCCCGCCAGGGCCACCGCGGTCAGGAACGCACCGGCGCGAGTGGTCACCGTGATCAGCGCGCCTGTCATCAAAAGCCCCCTCGAGCCCGTATGCCGTCCCCGCTCGTTCTATACCCCATAGTAACTTGGTGCATCACTAAGCGTTGCAGGGCATCACTGCGTTTCTCCGCCTTTTGGCAAAGCATGGCTCCTGGCCCGGCGGTGATCGACGCCGAGGACTTCGACACCGCCGAGGGCATCGACCTGGCCGGGGCGAACCTCGCCCGCGAAGAGCTCACCGTGGCCGCCATTCCCGAGCAGAACGTCGAGTTCACCTGCCGCATCTGCTTCCTGGTCCGCCACCGGTTTCAGCTCGTCCGCACCAGTGCGGGCACCAGCTACTGCGGGGATTGCGCGGGCTGAGTTCCCCGCCCGCGGGCGCACGGCCCCGGTCCCGGCGCACCACTCGCCGGGACCCGGGCCGTCGGCCGTTTACCCACCGGATGGGGCCGGTGGTGGTGGGGTTATCGCGCTGGGCCCTTCGGTGCCGGTTCCGTGCGCCCGGGGTGGCGGCACTGGTCGGTGAGGACGAGTCGGCGGTGTCCCAGGCCGGCTTCGCGCACCCAGGCCACGTGGAGGCGGGGGACGTGTTCTTCGACCTGGGCGTGGTAGCAGAACGTGTCCTGGTCCCAGATCTCCACGATCCGCCCCGGCGTCAACGCGTGGGCCGGCAGCACCGCGACCGAGGACCCGGGCGCACTCACCATCCCTCGCCCTCACGAGCGTGGCGGTGGGCGTCGAGGGCGTCCAGGAGTTCCTGGTGGCGATCCAGGGTCACCGGGTGCGGGCCTGCCGGGGCTTCCAGGTGTTCGTCCTCCAGCTGCAGGGACACCCGGGAGTGGAGGATCTGCAGCTCCCCCAGCGTCAGCGACTCCAGCTCCGCCGGGAACGCCTCGTCCGGACCCAGCCGTGTGCTGCCTTCCAGCACGTCGAGCCCGGGTGCACGCCACGACGCACCGGCCGGATCACTGAGGGTGTCGGTGCGGGTCTGCTGGTGGCCGATCACGCCGCCACCTCCTGGCCGGCATCCACGCCGCGCAGCGACACCTCGGGAAGACGGCCACCGCGGTCGCCGGGACCATCGACACCATCCCCGGTTCGAGGTGCCGGCGTGGGCAGCACCAGCCGCACCGCACCCCCTCGACCGGTGCGCCCGGGGTTCTCCAGCGCCTGGCGGAGCAACCCCACAGCGGATGCCTCGACCCGGGACAGGGGAGTGAGGTCCACGGTGACCGTGGTGGCTGGGGTGAGGGTGCGTGCGCGGCGGATCACCGCGTGCAGCCCCTGCTGGGACAGTACGGTCAGCGCACCAGTGGTGACCCTGATGGTGACGTGGCGGCCGTCCAGATCGACCTGGACGGCGACAGAGAGTTTGGAGGGTTTCAACGGCCTTCTCGCATCCTGGGTACGGGAACAGAAGGGCCGCTACTTGACCAGGGCAATAGCTTAGAACACCACTGGCGGCGGGGTAAGCGCCGTCAGCAGTGGTCTACGTCACAATGGTCCAGGTCCCCGGGGGTCAGTAGTTGAAGTGGGGGGTGACCGGTCCGGCGGCGGTGACCATCTGCTCGGCCAGGTCCCGCAGCTTCACGTTGCGGTGGTTGGACAGGGCGCGCAGAAGCTCCGCGGCTTCCTGCTGGCTGCACTGCTGCTGGTTCATGATCATTCCCACCGCCAGGTCGATGTGCGTGCGTGAGGCCATCGCCGCCTCGAGATCGCTCTGGGTGGTGCGGTGCCGGTCCATGCGCACGGCCAGGCGCAGCGCCTTGGAGGTCACCTGCACCTGCCGCTGGATCTCGGTGATTGTGGCCTCGTCGAACCGGTCGGCCCGGTCGGAGTACACGTCCAGGGCCGCGGTGGCCTCCTCCCCCAGCTCGAAGGGCACCCCCACCGCGGAGTGGATGCCCTCAGCGATCGCGGCCTTGGTGTAGTCCCCCCAGCGCGGTTCGGTGCCCATGTCCGCCACGTGCACCAGTCGCTGCTCCCGGGAAGCGGTCAGGCACGGGCCGTCACCGAAGCCGTACTGCAGTTCGTCCACCGCACGGGCCCGGGCTCCGGAGGAGGCCACCGTGCCGGCGCGGTTGCGGCGCAGCACCGTGACCCCGCACCACACCTCTTCCCCGTCCATGGCCAGGGAGTCGGCCATCATCTGGGTGAAGTCGTCGAGGAAGTCCTTCAGATGCGGGCTGTTCAGCAACAGGTCCTGCAGCCGGTCCACCTGCGAAGTCGACAGAAGAGGTTGAGTCATCGCGAGACACTCCGAGATCACTGGCAGAATCCAGCGGACGGCATCAGCCCCCTGGAGGACACCACCCCGGCGCCGAGGCAGAACACTACCGCACCACCCCACCACCGCCAGCCCTCCAACAGGAGCACCCCGGACCGGGCTGGACCCACTATCCGCCCCTGACCGGCGGACTCGATACCGTCCGCCCCGGGCGCTGCCTGCCGGGTAGCCGGCTACTTGACCACCCGACAGACAGCCCACTGATCATCCCAGCGGAAGCCTCGCCCTTGGGGCAACCTCCTTCACGGGCCCGCGCACCAGCCATGCGCGAACCGGATGGCATGTTGTTGTCCCCTACCTCCGGGTGCGACCTCGACGCGCAAAACGCCCGTAGAAGAACCTCTACCGCGACACGACTGGGGAGTTCCGTCCGCTATCGGGCGCGCCGACGGGGACCGACCGCCGCCCACCTGGTGCCGAGGCGAAGTTCGTGAAACGCCGGGGGATGAGACGAGGGCCTACTGCGGACGGGTCGCCGCGCCGTCGAGCCAGAGAGTGTCCGACTGGTCACGGTGGGTCCCCGTACCCCCGACGTGCTTGGCGCTGATGCTGGGGCCCTTGGTGATGACGTGGACCAGTGCCATGGCGTGGCCACGGCCGATGCCGTAGTCGTCTCTGAGCCACTCGATGATCGGGGTCGCCTTTGTCGTGGAGTCGAACCCGCGCTCGTGCGCCAGGCTGACGAACTGCCGCGGCGTCAGCCCCGTCTTCGCTTCAATGCTGTCCAGATAGGCCTGGAAGGACATGCGGTCACCTCCGACTTCCGGCGCCGTCGCTCGGCGCGCTCCGGGGTGTTCAGTCTGGGCACCGTCGCCCACATGGTCAAGAACCCCGCCCTGCCCCGCATCGGCGCGGTGTGCCCATTACTGGCCGGAGGGGGTCTGCCTCCTGCGCACGGCACAGCACCTGTCCGTGCGCCGGCCAGCTCACCCACGCCGGCTCGACACCAGGTTCCATGGCGGAACCCATTCTGCGACGAAGAGTCATGGCCCGCCTTGGGCGCTCGACTCGGCCGCTTCGGGCTTTCCGTCACTTGGCCGGGTCGAGCTCCGTTTCCCGCTCGTGGAGGTAGACGCCCATGGTGAGCATGGTGATGAACTCGAGGGCGAGCACGGCGAAGGTCCACTCCCCCTGGGTGACGCCGAAGAAGACCGCGACGGGGATGACGATGAACAGTTTCATCGCGTCGCTGGTGATCATGGACCGTCCGCGGGCTCGCGGGGTGTCGATGTAGCCGTGCCCGGGGTAGAACATCCGCCCCTCCACGTGGTCACGGTCAGCTTCCTCGCGCGCCATCTGCTCGGCCCAGGCACGCCGGCGGCGGGCGTAGCGGAACATGCTGATCACCGTGATCACGTACATCAGAGCAATGAGCCCGGTGACGAAGAGGATGACCATCCGCTCGTCCCCGCCGGTGTTCACCCCAGCGCTTCCGCCGACGGCCAGAGGCATCAGCCACAGCACCAGCAGCACCTTGTCGACCCTGGTCAGCATCGTCCCCCTGCCTTAGACCTGGTCTTAAAACAGCGTCGTAGAGTTGATGGTGGCCCATGACGAGACACCGGGAGAAAGCTCGGCATGGTGCCGATCAGTATCCATGGAGAGAGAGGGTCATCGTGGTCGTGGACACCTCCGCCATGAGGATCCGTCGGGCTTGTGGCACTGATGTCCCCGCCATGGTGGGGTTGCTCGTGCAACTGGGTTACACCCCTCAAGAGGACTGGGTGCGAATCTGGGTGAGCGCCGCTTCGCCAGATGACCGGTGCCTGGTGGCGGAGATCGGGTCTCGAGTGGTCGGTCTGGCCCACGTCCACCGGGTGCCGTTCTTGACCGAGAGCGCTTACAAGGCCAGGCTCACTGCCTTGGTGGTCGACGAAGCCGTGCGTTCCTACGGTGTCGGTGCGTTGCTGTTGGAAGCGGCGGAGCAGGTGACCCGGGAGATGGGGGCCACTGTATTGGAGCTTTCGACATCGAACCGGCGCCAGCGAGCCCACCGGTTCTACGAACGCCACGGCTACATCCAGTCTTCGCGGCATTACCGCAAGGCAGTAGCGCCACGGGTATCTGCCGCGCCACCTGATCGTTCGATAGGCGACTCAGGTGCGGTGTCATCTGACGGGTGATTCCGTTCCGGACATTGTTGCGGTCGTTCACGAGCCTTCGGTCTGCTTGGGCCCCGTGCTGGGATTGGAGACGTAGCACTCTTGGCCGGTGGTCATTGGCGTGGGCACGACAAACGGCCTGAGACTTGAACGTGGTCGTATCACTGAGTCGCTTGCCGCAGTCGACGGACGTTGATGAGCGTGACGGCGAGCAGGAGGAGCGGCACCAGGGTGGCTTCGGTGCGGTCGTAGCGCAGCCCGAGGCGCTTGAACCGCAGGACCCAGGAGATGGTGCGCTCCACGACCCAGCGGTGCCGGCCCAAGTGGGTTTTGGCCTCGATCCCACGACGGGCGATGCGGGCCTTGATGCCTCGCCGGTGCAGGTAGCGGCGGCACCTCGGGTAGTCGTAGCCCTTGTCCGCGTGCAGCTTCTCCGGGCGGCGCCGTGGCCGGCCCGGGCGCCCCCGTCGGCCACGCACGGATGGGGTGGTCTCCAGCAGCGGCTCGAAGAGTTTGCTGTCGTGGACGTTGGCGGCCGAGGCCATTACGTGCAGGGGCAGCCCGGCCGCGTCGGTGAGCAGGTGGTACTTCGTCCCCGGTTTCCCGCGGTCCGTGGGGTTGGGGCCGGTCAGCTCGCCCCCCTTTTAGCCCGCACTGACACCGAGTCGATGCTGCCCCTGGACCAGTCCAGCATCTGCTCCTCGGAAAGCTCATCGAGCACCCGCTGGTGCAGCTTCTCCCACACACCGGCTTCCTGCCAGTGGCGCAGCCGCCGCCAGGCCGTGTGCCCGGATCCGCAACCCAGCTCCGGGGGCAGATCCCGCCACCGGCACCCGGTATGGAGCACGAACAGGATTCCCTCCAAGGCGGCCCGGTCATCGATCCGGGGCCGCCCGCCAGGACCTCGAGGCGGTGGCTGGGGCGGGATGAGCGGGGCGATCAGCTCCCACAGCTGATCATCGACCATCCACTGGTGCTTCCTCTTGGCCATGCAGGCATGGTCGGCCAACCGAACAAGGACGAGCAACGGCCGATCGGGTTTTGAGACCAGGTGTAAGCGCTACGGGCCGTGGAAGACCGCCCATGAACGCCTACGGAAGTGGACCATGGACGGCACCTGGGAACGGCTTCTGGCCCACGTGGTCGCGAAGGATGACGTAGCGGGTGAAGTCGAGTGGGTGATCAGTGTGGACTCGACCGTGGTGCGGGCTCACCAGCACGCGGCCGGAGCCCGCAAAAAAGGGGCTGCGCCCCGGCTGTGGAGGCTCTCGTCGTGGACGGTGAAGGCCTGGGTCGTTCCCGCGGCGGGCTGAGCTCCAAGATCCACCTGGCCACTGACGGGCGCGGTCTGCCGATGAGCGTGGTCCTCACTGGCGGGCAGGCCGGGGACAACCCACAGCTGTTGCCGGTCCTGGCGGAAATCCGGGTGCATCGGGGCGGTGCTGGTCGGCCACGGACCCGACCGCAGGCCGTAGTAGCGGACAAAGCCTACGCTCACCCCTCTTCCCGTGCTGCAATGCGGCGGCGGAAGGTGCGGTTCATCAGCCCGGAGAAAGCCAACCAGGTAAGGCACCGTATGGCCAAGGGCAGCCGAGGCGGGCGACCTCCCATCTTCGATGAGGAGCTATACCGAACCCGGAACGTGATCGAGCGATGCTGCAACCGGCTCAAGCAATTCCGCGACCTGGCCACCCGATACGCCAAGCGCGTCGCCTACTACCGGGCGGAGATTCTCATCGCTGCCACGATTCTCTGGCTTCGATGATCGGCGGGACGAGCATCAATCACGCACGGCGGCTACGGCTTCGACCTCGACAAGCTGATGGTCATAGCCCAGCACGGTCACGCCCAGCAAAGTGCTGGGAACGTCATGGTCGCCGAAGGCATCGCGTACCACGCTCCAGGCGCTGACGAGGTCCGCCTGCTGGTTCGAGGCGACCAGCACCCGGGTGCTGATAACGTCCTCCAGCGCCGCCCCTGCCGCGCTCAGCGCGATCGTCATGTTCTCAATGCACTTCACCGCCTGGCCGGCGTAATCGCCCACAGCCGCGGTGGTCCCGTCCTTCTCTAAGGGGCAGGAGCCGGCCAGAAAGACTAGGCGCGCCTCGGTCGGGGCTGTGGCTGCGTAGGCGTACTGCGCGTCAGATAGGGCATCGGAGCGGATGAGGGTCACTGCCTTCGGCATGGGTGTGGGACTTTCTGGTGGTGGAGTCGGACAGCCTGATCCTCTCAAGTGAGCCTCAATGAGCTTCATGCGGCTGAGCTGACTGCCATATCTGCGGCAGACGAATTCCGGAACAGCACCTACCGCTTCGCAGAACAGGCACTAGGCGATCTGTCGCGCCGCCACCGGAGCGGGGACGGACGGGACAGGCGGCGGCGCAGGGGCTACGACGGCGCGATGGGCTGTCGTCTGCTCGGCAGGTACACGCGCCCCTGACGGATCGACGTCCCCATCATCGGGCTCCGGGGTCGGAGGATCGGGCGCGGTTGATGCTGTAGCTGAGGAAGGGAAAAACCGGGAAAGGGCCACAGGGACCACGTCCTCGGACCAGAACGAATCCGTGCCGTCATCCTACGTCCGTTGCCGGCAGAAGGAGCCGGCGTATTTATCGCCTGCACCGATACGAATACTGGCTGGAGCCAATCGGTCGGCAACACCTCTTAGCTGCTGCACACCAATAGGATTATCCGTTGGTCGGACAGTCCTGTAGATGGGGACGCGCCTTCCGTCCGCGGGACGGGGGCGGAAGGCGCGTCCGTGCCGGTGTGTTCACCTGGCATGCGGGGCCGTCGGGGGGTGACGCCGATGGCATCCCCAGGCCTTTCCGCGGCGTTGTGCATCGGAACAGCGCCTTTTCAGGGTAGGCGCCAGGCAGCAAACTGGCCATGGGTAGGGGATGTGCTTCGCTGTGTGACGGACCCTTCGGTGTGCGCTCCGTGACGGAGCCCGTGCAGTCACGAAGAGGTGCTGCTCCGAGGTCCGACATCACGTCGGTAGCCCAGGCCGCCGCGGTCCGCTCGGCCCCGCCCACCGGCGTGTGGCTGTCCACGTCCACCGACTTCCTGTGCATGGACGTGAGGGTTGCACTGGCCCGATGCTCATGGGGCCCTGGGCTACCGGAGGGATGTGCGCGGCGGCCGCGGCGGGTGGTCCCGCTGGGCCTGGTCTACTACGCCTGGTCTACCGCACGGCCGTGCCCGGCGGGCCGTAGGGTGAACCGCGTCCGGGACGACGGGGCCCCCGTCACCGCAACGGTGACGGGGGCCCCAAAGTCGATCGGGTGCGATTAGATGCGGTCGCGACGGTCGGTGTCGGTCTCGATCTCGACCTGCTCCTTCCGGACCTCGGCGTCGACGCGCTGGGTCTCAGCAACGGTCTCCTTCTCGAGCTCGATCTTCTCGACGCCCACGGTCTCCTTGGCCACCACGGCACGCTCCTCGTGGAGAGTGACCTCCACGGTCTCCTCGCCGATGGTGCCGCCGGTGACCTCGGTGCCATCGAGGGGAACGCGCTCGATCCGGACCTCCTCGCGCTCAACGGGGACGTCGATGCTCTCGTGCTCGGTCACGACGTACTTGCGCAGCCGGGCGCGACCGGACTCCTCGCGCTGCTTGCCGACGCGCAGACGCTCCTCGTGACGGATGACCTCGTTGTCGTCGAGATCAGCGCGCGCGGCCGTGTCGTAACGGTCCGCGGTGTCGTCGGCGTACCGGTCATTCCGGCCGTCCCCAGCGGTTCCGGCCGCCGCAACGGCGTGGTGATCGGTCTCCGTGGCGTATCGGTCGTCACGGCCGGCGGCGCCGGAGTAGTTCATCTGGTAGTAGCGGTAGATCTCCTCCTCCTCGGCCGGGGAGAGGTGCTGGTCCGCGTCCACGTTCGGGGCGTCCTTGACGACGGCCTTGGTGTAGGGGAGCACGAGGCGGTCGCCGTCCTGCTGGGCGCCCTCGACCGGGACGAAGCTCTCCTTGGTGCCGAACAGACCGGTGTTGACGGTCACGAAGGTGACTTCCTCGGTGTTGTCGTCCAGGAAGACCTGCTCGATCTTGCCGATCTTGTCGCCGTCCGATCCGACGGCGGTGGCGGAGAGAAGGGCGTTGACGTCGTAGGTGGCCATGAGATCTCCTGTGTGTGATTCGTGTGGTAGGAACTCGTTGGTGAGAGTCCGGCGCAGACGGTGCCCGCCGGGGCGGATGGGTACGTTCGGCTGCTGTCCCATACCCTACAGATAATCAGCCCGCTGACCAATGGCTTTACCAAGAGTGAGCCCTCTGGGTGGCGAGGAATGGCCCGTGCGGTCATTCACCACTGCGGCCGAGGGGAAGAAAGGTAGACCACGCGTCGCTGGTTCGAGGCATCACTGGGTCGGGTGCGTGTCGGATGTGCAACCTGTGGTGGCATGAGCTAGCTCCTGTTTTCACTGATGGGGGCGCGGAATCCGCCGCGCCGAGCCGGGTCTTGATGCGTGTTGGTTGCTTCAGCCCTGCCGGGCCGACGTCGTGGGCCCGGTGCACTGATGGTCAGGGGAGGAATTCTGATGCCGTCCCCGCGCCCCGGAGTGGAGTGGCGCGCGGACGGGGCAAGCGTCGGGTGGGGTAAGGCATATTGACATGACCACCCATTAATCAGCTAACTTACTAAGAGCTAGGTGTCGGGGCTGGAGCCCGACGACGAGTCGGAAGGCGTCTCCGGGGGGAGTCGCCTGGCGTTTCCTTCGACTGGTACTAGTTATGCGCCCTGGGCGCAGCAGGGGTGCCCGGCTCTGTTCCGAGCCGGGCGCCCCGTCCTGGCTGTTGATGGTCGGTCTGGTGGCGCTGGTCGGTCGTGGGGAGTTGACGGCGATGGCAGGGATCGCGGAACCGGGCACCGCCGATCCACTCCAACAGTCAGTGGTGATTTCATCTGGTCGTGGGGCGGCAACCGATCCGGGCGCAGCGCTTCCCGACGGTGTATGCGGCGTGCCCAGACATCACCTGCCGTAGCGTCAGGTCCGTCCCAGGAGCACTCCGGTGGAGGTCAGGTGCTCGCTGACACCCCGGTGTCGATGCCGTCTGAATGCTGACCCTTGGGCGCCGGACGGATTCACCACTGGGTTCTAGCGGTCGTCCACGAGCGGGTCACCTTCCAACCTGGTGATGTGGACCAGTTCGCGGAGTTCCAGTTGAACATCATGGTCTCTTTCGCCCAGTTGGAGGGGCGATCACGGGAGCAACAGGCCGGGGGCATCCGCGCGGCCAAGGCCCGTGGGATCCATCAGGGCTGGGCCCGCAAGCTCACCGCCGAGCAACTGGCCACCGCCCGCGAGCTGATCACCACCTGGGTGCCCAAAGCCCAGGTGGCCTGTCAGCTGGGTATCGACCGCTCCATGCTCTACCGGTCCCTGGTCCGGAATCCATAGTGGCCGGCCCGCCGACGAGGGCCGGCCACAGCTTCCCAAATCCCGACTCGAAATCCAGGACTCGATAGACGATGACTCAAAAAGCTCACAACAGCCCAGAATCGAGTCACCCCGGCCGGCTGCTCGGCTACGCCCGAGTGTCCACCACCTCCCAGAACCTCGACGTGCAGCTGCGCGCACTCACCGAGGCCGGAGTGCCGGCGAAGCTGGTCTTCACCGACAAGATCAGCGGCACCCAAGCCGACCGGCCGGGCCTGGCAGCGCTCATGGCCGAAGCCGGAGAGGGGGACACGCTCGTGCTGTACTCCCTGGACCGGCTGGGACGGTCCCTGGTCCACATGGTCACCACGATTGACGAGCTGATCCGCCGCGGCGTGGCGCTGCGCAGCCTCACCGACACCATCGACACCACCACCCCGGCCGGGCGCTTCCAGCTCAACGTGTTCGTGGCGATGGCCGAGTACCAACGGGCACTGATCGTGGAGCGCGTCCAGGATGGACTGGAGGCCGCCCGGGCCCGCGGGGTGCAGCTGGGGCGGAAGTCCCCGATCACCCCCGAGCAGGTGCGCGCCATTCACCGGCTGCACCGGGCGGGGCTGTCCCACTACAAGATCCACCGCCGGGTGGGAGTGTCCAAAGGGGCGGTGGGTCGGGTGCTGCGGGGGGAGATCAAATCACTGGCGCACGTGAGTATCGAGCTGCCGGCCGATGAGATTGACGTTTGGGACGCCGAGGCAGCTGCCAGCGCATCCATGAGCTATCCGAAGAAGTAACCCTACGAAAGGTCACTGCCATGAACCCGTTGCTGTTTTGCCGGATTATCGGCTTTGCGCTGGGGATCGTGGTCATGATCTACCGTCGAGCCCTGTGGGCCCTGCTGTCAGTAGCAAGAGTTCCGTTGCGTGTACGAGTTCCGCTAGGCGCGGCCGCGGCTGTGATGCTGTTCTGGGGCCCATTCCTACCACTGTTGTTCCGCACCGAGGCCCCCGTGCTCGTGCGCGCCGGCGCTGTGTTCGCCGTGGGTATCGGCGCGGCCATCTCCGCGTCCCGGTGGTCTACTCGGGTGACGCGTCGATGAGTGGGATCATCTCGGGCGAAGCTATAGGACGCTTCTTCTCCCACGTCTTGAAAGGCCCGGAGCCCGACTCGTGCTGGTTGTGGCTCGGGGCGATCAGTGATGACGGCTATGGCCGCTTCTGGCTACCCACCGCTAACGGTCAGAGAGCCGTTGCTGCTCACCGTTTCTCCTTGGCCACCGTCCACGGTGGGCTGGGTGCGATCGAGGGGCTGACCGCGTTGCACTGGTGCGACGTGCCGCTGTGCGTGCACGCGAGCCTGGAGCCCTCCACGCACCTGTTGTTGGGCAGCCGGTCGGAGAACATGGCCGATCGGGCGATGAAGGGCCGGATGCCCTCGGCCACCGCCGCCCGGTGGCGGCGGCTGTCGCGGGCCGAACGCTCGGCCCGGTCCCGGCAGCTGCGCGAGGAGTTGAAAACCCGCGGGTGGGACGAGGACGTGGTGCGCGAGCTCGTGCACGGCATCGACCCCGACCACCCCACCCTGTTCTGAGGACAGGTCTATCCCGGAAGCGGAACCGAATACGTCGCGGGAGTTCCTCCGCACTCGCTCCAGGCCAGCTGAACATCGTCTTGCTGGTCCACGGGAAGGCCGGCCTCTACCTGGAAGCCGTCCGCACTCACGTGGGACACCTCCCACCCCTGATCGGTGAGGCATGAGGTCACATCCGCCCCTACCGTTTCGAGGCCCGAAGACGCCCCGGTGGTGGGCATCGAGGAGGGGGCGCAGCCGGTCAGTGCAGCTGCGGCGACCATCCCGGCCACCGATACGCGGACCCAGGTCGAAGTCGGAGATGTTGGTTTGGCGGTCATCATTGCTCCTGTGAGTCGAGAGTGAATGGGTTACACGCTGACGGTTTCACGCTGGGACGCCTCGGCATCATCGTGGGTCAGCTCTACATCGTCGTTGTCGCTGGACACGTCTGCGGGCTCTGTTGACGTGTGGGCTGAGGACTCCTTCAACAATGCGCGCACCTCAGCAACCGACAACTCCAGACGCTGCGCAATCTCGGGCACCGTGACCCGCTCACCCTTCATGCCGGCCACCACGCGCATCTGATCCTCCTTGGCCCGGGCGGCATCCTGGGCCGCCTTGGCGCGAATCTCCTCGATCCGCTGCTCAGCGGTTTCCATGATCTGCTCGGCCTCGCCCTGGGCGACGAAGAACTCCTCACCCAGTCCCAGTAACCGCTGCTCCCGAGCCATCGACTCCGCAGCCGCCCGGCGGGCCCGCTCCCGCGCCTCGGTCTTGGTCGCACTCTTACGCTGCGCCATCGTCCCTCCTTCACATCAGCAACACCATTCCATCCCATTGAACACCAAACGCGCCCTAACGGTCATAGACCAACTTCTCCACCCCGAGCATTCCGCCGCCCGTTCCGCTACCCGAGCCGGCGGCGCGAGAGAGGGCGCCTGCCCGGCGGCAGTGTCGTGAGCTTTGATGGGGGCCGTGGACCGCTTCCGAGATTCATCCTCCGGTCTCTCCACCGGACCCACAGCCCCCACCAAACCTCGTGCAGGTTGTCCACACGAACACCACATGTGGACAACCTGGTTTCGCTTGCACCCAATCGACTGATCGTGTGGACAGCTGATGCGCTGCGGTTCGTCCTCGTTCCTCGTCCTCCCTGGGCATCCCCTGCCCACAAGATCAGTCTCATGGGCACAACCGCGTCACGGTCGTGACGGACTTTCTGGGTCGCTCCAGCCCGATGACTCGCAAGCTCGCATCGGCCTTCCACGCCCTGTCAGATCGTCACACCTCTTGCATTGTTGATAACCGAGGCCGAACACGCGAGAATCAGCCCTGTGATGACCGTCCATAAGCTCAGCGCGGGGGACGGTTATGCCTACTACACGTCCGAGGTCGCTTCCGCTGATGAGCTGCGCGCTGAAGGCCGGAAGCTGGGTGACTACTACACCGTCGAGGGCATGCCCCCGGGGCAGTGGGTCGCCCATTCCAAGGAGCTGCTGGGGGTGTCCGGGGAGGTCACTGAGGCGCAGATGGCCGCTCTGTTCGGGGAGGGTATCCACCCAGACGCGGACCGCATTCTGGCCGATGGTGGCACCGCGAAAAATGTGGCTTTGGGGCGGCCCTATCGCCGTTATGCGACGGCCAACACGGAGCTGACCCGCCGCCTGGACGAGGAAATCGCCCGGCACGAGCGCACCACTGGTACCACCCCGACCCGCGAGGAACGACAGGCGATCCGCGGTCGCGTCGCGGGCCAGCTGTTCCGGGAGACGCACGGGCGCGACGTGCGGAACAAGGAGGAGCTGGGCCGGTTCATCACCGCTCAGACCACCGCGAAGCAACAGACTGTGGCCGGGTATGACCTGGTGTTCTCCCCGGCCAAGTCGGTCTCCCTGCTCTGGGCCCTGGGCGGGGACGAGGCCCGCAAGGCCGTCGAGGCCGCGCACAACGAGGCCATCGCGGAGACCCTGAGCTACCTGGAGCAAGAGGCCACCTTCACCCGGCGCGGGTACAACGGGGTGCGCCAGATCGACGTCGAGGGCGGGTTGGTGGCCACCCAGTTCCGCCACTATGACTCCCGGAACGGGGACCCCCAGCTGCACGATCACGTGGTCATTTCCAACAAGGTCTTGGGCGCGGACGGCAAGTGGTCGGCTTTGGACGGACGCACCTTGTACCGCATGGGTGTGTCCGCCTCGGAGACCTACAACGCGAAGGTGATGGAGAAGGTCACCGCGTCCCTGGGGGTCGCCGCGGTGCCGCGGATAGCCGGTGGGGACGAGCCGATCTATGAGATTGCGGGGGTGGACCTGGACGCCATCCACCACGCCTCCTCCCGCCGGGCCGACATTGCCGGGACCGTGGAGCGGCTGCACGCGGAGTTCACCGACCGCCACGGTTACGCCCCCACTGCCAAGCAGAAGATCGCCCTGGCCCAGCAAGCCACCCTGGAATCCCGGCCCGCCAAGAAGTCCGCCCGGCGCCTGTCCGAGCTGGTCGAGGCGTGGGGCAAGGAGTACCGCGAGCAGGTGCAGATGCCGGTGGGAGAGGACCTGTTGGCCCATGTGCGCGCGGTCGCCACCGGGTTGCCGGCAGGCCCCGATGCGGCACAGATCGACGTGGCCGAGCACGCCCGCCTGGTCGTCCATGAGCTGTCGCAGAAGCGGGCCACCTGGAGTGTGAACCACGTCCAGGCGCAGACCCGCCGGCACCTGAAAGAGGCCATGATCGGGCGCACCGTGCCCGATGAGCTGGTGGCCGAGGTGGTGCGCGAGGCCACCACCACGCACAGTCTGTCGGTCACCCCGCACGCTGATGTGCCGCGCTTGGCGGAGTTCACCCGCGCCGATGGCACCAGCCAGTTCATCCGGTCTGACGCTCAGGTGTTTACCTCTCGGGAGGTGCTGGAGACCGAGCACCAGGTGCTCGCCGCTGCTCAGCGCACCGTCATCCCGGCCGTGTCGGCGGAGCGGTTCGAGGAGGTGCTGGCCGCCCACACCGGGCTCCTGAGCGACGGGCAGGTGGCCTTGGCCCGGGCTTTCGCCACCGATGAGAAGTTGCTCAGTCTGGGGATCGGACCGGCCGGTGCCGGCAAGACCACCAGCCTGGCCCTGGCCGCCGATGCGGTCCGGGCGACCGGTGGCAACGTCGTCGGCCTGGCCCCCACGGCGGCCGCGGCCGCCGTCATGTCGCAGGATATTGGGGCCCAAGCCACGACCATTGATGCCTTCCTGATCGCTCACCGCACGGGGCGCACCGGGGCGGCCCAGCTGAGTGCGGGGGACGTGGTGATCCTCGATGAGGTCGGCATGGTCACCACCCCGAAACTGGCCGAGCTCGTGAACGTGGCGGCCCGGCACGGGGCCGTGGTGCGCGCCATCGGGGATGACCGCCAGCTCGGGGCGATCGGCTCCGGCGGTGCCCTGCGGCTACTCGATAACCAGGTGGGGGCGACCCGTCTGGAGGCCGTCCACCGCTTCCGCACCGAGGGTGAAGCGGCCGCGTCGCTGGCGCTGCGCGAGCCGCCGGCGGCCGGCGCGGACGTGCCGTGGGCCTGGTACCTGGAGAACCGCCGGGTGGTCGCCGGGGACACCGAAGCGATGACCGACACCGCCCTGCGCGCGTGGATCACCGACACCCAGGCGGGTAAGCGGTCCCTGCTGATCGCCACCGACAACACCACTGTGAACGAGCTGAACGCCCGGGCTCAGGCGGCACGGATTGCCACCGGCGCCCTCGATGCCAGCGGCGAATCCGTGGTGCTGCGCGACGGTCTTCTGGCGCATACCGGAGACGTGGTGGTCACCCGCCGCAACGACCGGACCTTGCAGCTCAACGGCGGTAAGGACTTCGTGAAGAACAACGATGTGTGGACCGTGGAGAAAGTCGGGGCGGACACCGCGACGTTGCGCCACACCGGCCACGGCGGCAAGATCACCCTGGACGCCGACTACCTGGCCCAGCACGGACAGCTCGGTTACGCGGCGACGGTGCACCGGGCCCAGGGCGCGACCGTGGACACCGCCCACGCCATCGTGGACTCCGCTACGGACCGTGCTGCCGCTTATGTGGCCGCCACCCGAGGACGCGAGACCAACCAGCTCTATGTCGCCCTGAGCGAGGGTCAGTCCCGGGATGAGGTGCTGGAAAGCATCGCCGGGGCCTACGACCGGAACCTCTCCGCACACGAAACCGTCGCGGCTGAGGCCATGCGCACCGGCGACGTCGCCACTCTGGGGGAGGTCTACCGCGAGACCGCCGACGCTGCCTGGACCGCTAAGACCCGTGCGATGGCCGTGGAGGTCATGGGTGCGGACAAGGCCGCGGACTTCACCAACACCGAGGCGTGGGGCGCCGTATCCACGCACCTGCACATGGCCCAAGAGGCCGGCATGGACCCAGCCGAACTCCTGAACCGGGCGGTGCATCAGCGCGGCTTTGGCGGGGCGGAGGACCCGGCCGCGGTGCTGGCCTGGCGGCTGGAGCAGCAGATCGAGACCGCCCAGCGCGTCTTGGACAACACCGACCGCCGGCCCCTGGGCAACCTCACCGACGAGCACCTGGAGCGGCTGGCCGAGCGCGCGGGGTCCGCCCAGGCGCAGCCCACGGTCGATGACCCACAGTGGGCCTTCCACCCTTACGCGCTCGTGCCCTCGGCCCAGCTGGCGGAGGCGAAGGCCAGTGCGGAGGCTGAGAACTTGGCCCTGCCCCCGGAGCTGTGGGAGTCCACCACATCGCTGCACCTGGACTGGGCCGCCCGCACGATGGGTGCTGAGCAAGAGCGCCGGGCGGGGCTGTCCCCGGAGCAGGCGGCGGTGGAGCAGATCGCCCGGGGTGAGCGCACCCGCACTGACTCTGACGTGTCGATCGGGGAGGCGATTACCGCCGAGCAGCAGGTGCGCGCGGTGACCGCCAAGACCCCGGCACCGGCCCCGGTGGCGGACGGGCGCCGGGTGAGCGAGAACCTGGCCCCCACCTCACTGATCACCGACCCGCAGGTGCCGGCCCGGTACCGGGAGCAGCTGGAGCGGCTGCGGACCCGGCTGGAGGAGCGCGTCATGGTGCGCGGCACCGAGCTGGCCGAGACCCGCCCCGAGTGGACCGCCGCGCTGGGCCCGGTGCCGGCCAAGCCGACCAAGACGGCCGAATGGCACCAGGTGGCCGCCGAGGTCGAGGCATACCGAAACCGCTACAACGTCCCCGCACATGAGACGGCGCCGATCCCCCAGGCCCACCAGCAAGACCCAGTGGCGGCCGCGCTGGTGGTACGGGCCACCGCGCTGCACAAGCACTCCGCGCTCACCACCGCCGCCCCACAGACCCCCGAGCAGGTTCGTCAAGCCGTCGATGAGGCGCACGTGGCCGAGCGGGTGCGCACCACCCCGGCACCGGCTCAGGAGGCCGTGGAGGCGCTACGCGCCACCCGCGCCGAGGCCGCCGACCCGCTGCCGGCACCGCAGGCCCGGGAGGCCGCCGTCACCGCGGCTGCCACGGCCCCGGTGGCCGAGGAGACCCGGCGGGTGCTGACCAGGGAGGAGTTGATCGCTCACGTCGTGGCCCAGCACCGGGCCCAGACCCAGCAGGCCACCCCGACCACCAAGGCAGCTGCCCCCCACGAGCCGGCGACCCCCACGCCGGTTGCTCAGCAGAAGGAGCCCACCGTGTCCGAGAACGCCCACAACGACGCCACCAGGAAGCCCATGACAACTGACCTGGAGCGCAGCCAGGCCGAGGTCATCAAGCGCTTCAAGGCCGCTAATCGTGTCGAGCAGAAGTCCCGCCAGCAGGAGGAGACTGCGGCAGCGACGCGCGATGCAGCTGACCGTGTTCGCCGCGACGGCGGCCGCAGTTTCTAAGATCCTTTACCAGTTGGGGTGTGGGCGGGAACGTGGGTGGGTCTGGAGCAGAATTGGATACTGCTAGAACGCCCATGTTGCCGTTTAACAATGACTCACTGGCGATGGTGCTTAGATGAGCGTTCGTCAATCAAGGTGGTGGTGAGCAAGTCTGACTAGAAGACGGTCAAGTGCTCACGAATCTACTCACTGGTACTTGTTTAATTTTCTCATTGGATCGTACGCTAAGGAGTATGCGCGTACTCGAAACGATTCATGCTGAACCGAAAAGCTTCGTCGACTCACCCATCTATCGGGTAAATTTTTGGCAGCAACCAGTGCCTGAAGGGGCCTGGATGCTCGATGCTTATATTCTTGTGGACGTTAAAGACATTAATGAAGTTATCTTTTGGGTGGGCGAACATTCTCAAGGGCGGCGGTTTGAAATATTTGCGGAGGTGGAGGAATGGCCTGTGGGTCGATTTGGGGTGCCGCGAAAGACCGGTCTTCTTCGTTTGCTTGGAAATGACCCTAATGAAGAAGGAGGAGTTACTGTTAAGTTCGGCGAATTTACAGAAGAGTAAAACCTCGGAACCCCACCTGGCGTCAAATCGATTTGTTAAAATCGATTTGACGCCAGGTGGGCCTCAGTATGCCTTTCGTTGTCAGGAAGCCAAGTCAGAGCGGATGAATGTAAAGGAGACGGTCTCGCCATCAGCTAGTGCCTCGTTTTCCGAGGCAGTTAGGGCTGAGGCTCCGCAGGAAACCCAAAGTGTGCTCCCGTACTTTGTTTGCGTGGCAGATCCAGAGAGCGTGTACCCGGGAGGCGGGGTGACTATACCCTGTCCCCAACCTCGGAATGAACCTGGTCCTTGTCCGCAGCTTACTGCCTTATTGGTTTGAATTGATGATCGCCCAGTGTTGGTTACCGTTGGCCCACCCCACTGGGTGGGGTTGGGGGACACTCGGATAAGCGAGTAATGCAACGTCATTTGGCTTACGGCACTCGTGCAATTAATTCGCGCAACGCCGTTAATCGTGCCGGTAACATGTATTGAGGCATGGACGTTTTGGACGTTCAGGGTGCAAGTTATTGCCGCCGCCATGGTGCTCAATTGGGTATCGGAAGGCTGAGGGCCAGCGGCTGGGAGAACCGTAATTTCAGCTCGTTCCGTATCAAAGACCGTGGCGCCACCTTCTTTTACTCCGGTGACTTGGTTTGTGGATGTGTTTGCTGTAGCGCTCCCGTTGGCTGCCGTTGCGCCAATGGTGGTACTAAAGACTACCGCTGTGAAAATGGCCAGGCTTCTTCTGAACATTTTGTCTCCCCGGGGGTAGGAGTAGGTGGACGATGGGGGCGACCACTCTGGTTACAGAGAAACATGCAAAGTGATATAAGTCACGGATGATTTGCAAGATGACAACTCCATCACGTTCAAGTCACAGAGGTTCACACCATCGCCTGGCGTGAGATTGCGCTCCTATGGCGACCCTGTTCATACCCTTGAGCTATCAACCACTTGATCTCGCCCGTCTACTCGAATGTCAACGTGAATTTGGGGCCAACATGCTCTAGGCAACGGGCGGATCGGCGTTATCGGACGTGACACCTTTCTACGGGTATGACAGTGGCCAGGGTCCGCTGCGAAGAAGGGACCCCGGCCACTGCGGGACAGCGCACGAGTGCCTGTCCCTTGGAAGGAAGCAGGACGCCTACTGGGAAGGGATGGCGACCTGCCCCAGGTCTATGTGATCACCACGACCAGTCGGCGGGAGGGCGTTCGCAGGCCAGCGTGCGTCGGAAGCTTTTCTCGACGTGGGAGGTCCCGCACTCCCCGAAGGGACCGCGTTTGGTGAACAGCACGGCGGCGTGGCGGTCGAAGTGATTGGTCCACCAAGCCGACATGCCACCACCGGCCTGACACACCACCCATTCCTCATAGAGTGACTTGAATCGGTCCACGGCCTCGGTGTGAGCCCACCACTGCGGGCACCAGCGCATGGCTTGGTTCATGTCCACGGACTCCACCCGTGCCACCAACCGCTCCACCCACTCCACGAACTCCTCCGGGGTGTACGCCTGATCCGTCTCTGCCTGCTGCTCGCTCATCGCCGCTGTCCTTCCGTGATCCGCTCCAGCACCGGGGTGATCCGGGCTGTCAAAGCCTTGTCCTCAAACCACCGCACGGTGCGCACGATCGTGCCGCCCCCGGTGGAGGTCTTCACCCAGGCGTGCCCGGCCGGCAGCTCGGAGAGCTTGGAGACCGGCATGATGTCGCGCTGCTGGGTCTGGACCGACCGCGACGCCACTCCCCGGGAGGTGGAGGTGCTGCGCACCTTCGCGTCATAGGTGCCGATGAGCTTGCGCAGCGACTCCAGGAACTCCGTGTCATCGGAGCCACCGCCGTAGACCTTCACCGCGGCGGCCGACCACAGGGTGTCCCACCCGGTGCGGGCCAGCATGTCCACGCCCTGTCCGCGGGTTTGGAAGTAGGCCGAGACCACGATGCCCATCGACCCGAAGAACGAATACCACTCGGGCAGCTGCTTGAGCTTGACCACGTTGCCGACCTCATCGAGATCAGCCACCAGAGGCACCGGCAGCCGGCCACCAGCCCGGCGGGCCGCCTGCTGGGCGGCGGTGACCACCGCATAGACCAGGGTCGAGACGAACGCCGCCCCGGAGCCGGCGGCGTCCTGAGTCAGCAGAATCAGGGTGTCCCGGCTGGTGACGAACCAGTGCGGGTTGAACACCGGCACCCCCGGGGTGGGAGTGGTCCAGGCCAGCAGCTCGTCATGCACCAGGGCCGAGGACATGCGCTGGGCACTGGCAGCCACCGACCCCCGGGTGTCCTCCGGCTGATCCCCCATGCCCTCCAACGCCGCAGCAGGCCCGGTCTGCCCGGCCTGCTTCAACAGCTGGGCCGGTTCCATGAAGGCGGCCGAAGACACCCAGCGCAGTACGTCCGCCAGCGTTTTACCGCTCTTGGCCGCTGCCAGCAGGCACCAGGAAAGGTAGTCGCGGCCCTGGGAGTCGAACTGCGGATCACCCTTCCCGCCGGCCGAGCCGGCGGCGGAGGCCGTCTGGAAAATCGAGGCGACTTCCCCGGCGGAGACCGTGTCGGTGACGGTGGCCAGCAGGTTGAAGATCATCGCCGGGCGGGTGCTGTCGCGCCAGATGCGCTGGGGGTCGAACAGCCACACGGTGCTGCCCGTGGTGGTGCGGGCGGCTAGGACCTCGGCCACCCCGTCCACCTTGTTCGACGTCATCACAAACGCGCCGGGCGCCTCGGTCGCGTGGCGGATGACCTGGGAGGTGGTCTTGCCGCGGCCGGTGCCCCACACATGGGCCGAGCACTCCCGCCAGCCCTGATAGATCGGGTTCTTACCCACCAGCCCAATCGTCAGACCAGGGCCGATGTTCTCGGCCTCGGGGTGCAGCCGGTGGGCCTCCGTGGAGCGAGCGGCAGCCATGGCGGGGTTGATCCGGCCCGGAGGACTCATCCGGCGGGCGGCTTCCTGGGTCTTGGACGGGGTGCGGGTGCCCCACACCATCAGCGCGGCGAGACCGGCGAGCACCTCGATGCCAACGAGGAAGGTCGCGGCCGTCGGCCAGTCCACCGCCCCGGTGGCCAGCTGGATGCCCAAGGTGAAGGGGTTCCAGGGCAGGTCTCCGGTCACCGGGGTCAGCACGTTCCCCAGGTGCACCAGGGCGACCGCACCCATGACGGCGGTGAACAGGATCAGGATGCCGATGAAACTCTTGTTCTGCTCGTTGTTCATGCGTTCACCCGTGCCTGTGCGGCCGCCCAGGCGGCATTGGTGTCGTGGACCCGCAGCTCTCCGGCGGTGAGGTTGGTTTGGAACGGCACCCCCGGGGCCTCCCCGGTCTTCAACATGAAGCGGCCCCGTCCCGGGGGCGGGGAGGTGCGCCCGGTCTTGGGGTTCACCGATCCCTCGGCCGACCAGGCCACCAGCAGCGCCTTCTCCTGCTCGGAGAGGGGGAAGACGGTCTCCAGCATCCCCATCTCGTTCTGCGCCAGCCCACCGAGGACCTTCATCGAGGAGCGTTCCATGAACCCGGTGGCGATCTTCGTCAGCTCCTCGGTGGAGAGCTGGAGGTCTTTCATGGAGTGGGTGATCAGCAGCTGCCCGAGGCCCTTGGTGCGGTTCAGGCGGGTGATGCCGTCGATCTGGTGGACCAGCAGCTCGGAGGCGCGCAGGGCTTGCCACAGTTCGTCCATGATCATCAGGTGGTGGCGTTCTTCCATCAGCCCGGCCTCGGCCAACGTCTTGGCCGCGGAGATCCCGGCTTGGGCGTAGGACCAGCACACGATCTGCACCGCGGCCCGCAGGTCCAGCAGGGTCTCGTCGATGGCCGACAGGTCGAAGTCCACCGACTGGTCGATGTGCATCTCCTCACTGGTCTGCCGGCAGAACACGTCCCCGAACGGACCATGTGCCCCCAGAGCGTTGAGCCCGGCCAGCAGGTTGCGCACCTGCCCCCGATAGGAGGTTTCGTCATCGACCAGGATGGCGGCCATGATCGCCGGCCGCGCGGCGGTGATCACGTCCACCACGTCTTGGATGATCGGTTGCCGGCCCTGGGCCTCGGCGTGCTCGGCGGCCTCGGTGATCGCCATTGAGAGCACCGTGGGCTCCTGCTGCCGGGCATCCAGCGGAGCCTTGAACACCAGCTCCAGCAACCCGGTCAGGGCGTTGAGGCGGCGGCTGTGAATCTCCGCGCGCATCTGCCGCTGCAACGCCTCGGGCAGCTCCCCCAACCGGCGCCACAACGGCCCGGCATCCAGGGGGTTGATCGAGCCCACCCCGGGGGCGACCCGGATGACCTGGCCACCGACCTCGACGGTGAGACCGGCCAGGTCCGGCTTGACGTCACTGGCCCCGACGAACAGGAACCCCTGGTCCACCAGGGCCAGGGCCATGCGCACCGCCACCGAGGACTTCCCCCGAGCCTGGAGCCCCAAGATGAAGCAGGACGGGGAGGAGATGATGCCGCGCAGGAACAGGTTGATCGGGTCCCCGCAGACCACCGAGCCGTTGAGCTGGTTGCGCCCGAGCACCGCCCCCACCAGCGGGGAGGAGGTGCCCACGGCGAAGGGCCACAGCCCGGCGGTCTGGTTGGAGGTCGCGGTGAACTCCGGGGGTGCCTCCACCCAGGAGGTCATCCCACCGTGGGCGACGTCCACGCCCTTCTCCGTGAGCTCCCGGAACTGCCCAGTGCTCTGGGCGGTGGAGCGGCCGAAGACCGTGTTGAGGACCTTGTCGGTGAGCTGGTCGAAAACAGACATCACAGCGCCTTTCGCACATCAGCCGGAATCGTGGCCACAGCATCCGGGACCACACCCAGGCCGAGGTTGAACGCGAACGCCGCGTCGTCGTTGTAATCGCACTCCCGCAACCCCAGCTGCACCCCCTGGGAGGCATTGCGCCGCAGCGTCGCCGCCACCCGCGGCAGCTGCTCGACCCGCTCGACAGTGGCGGTCACCACGATCGAGAACCGCACCAGCGACGCCCCCTCGGCCTGCTCACGCTCGGCCTTCCGGGCCTTCTCCAGAGCGATGATCTGCGAGCTGGTGGGCCGGCGGTTCTTCTGGTTCGCCGCGAACTGGGCGTTGGTCAGCGACTGCTGGACCTGGGTGGCGGACTTGTCCGGGGACTGCGGCCGGTAGAACACCGTCACCCGCTTCTGCAACATCTCGGAGTTCGGGGCCAGCAGGGCCACCAGCGCGTTCTCCCGGAACGTGCCGGCCGGCGGGCGCCACATCTGCCACGACTTCGACACCACCCCACCGTGCTCATACCGGCCCGGGGAACCCACCACCCGTGCCGCCGAGGGGCCGACCTCCTCCCAGCGCAAACCCGTGCCGGCCTCCGACAGGCGGGCCTTCTCCACCGCCGCAGCCGCCAGGGGGTTATAGGCGACATAGGTCTGGTCGATCAGGTCGTGCTCCTGCATCAAGGAGACCGACCCCGCTCCGGCCTGCTCCAGCTGCTCCAAGAACCCGCTCAGCAGCGAGGAGACGTCCGTGGCCAGCTCCTCGGCGGTGCGCTCGGGCACGCCCTCCCCCTCATTGGCCCGGGCGCTGAACGTGAGCGCGATCCACTGCTCCAGCTTCGGCACGTCCTGGTTCAGGTTGGCCACCACCTCGTCCATCGTCGCCCGGGCGAAGGACGGCACCGACTGGGACCCCGCTTGAGCCCGGCCCACGGCCACCGCATCGGGCAGCCGTTCGCCGGGGTCGGTGGTGGACTGGGTGGTGACCGAAACCTGCACCAGCTCTGTGTTCGATCCGGCGTCGCGCTGGAACGCCGCCCAGGTGCCCACCATCCGGTCCACCCGGTCCTGATCCAGCAGCCCCAGCCCGGAGGAATTGGCGATGACGAACACCGTGCCGGTCTTCAACTTCGGGTGCCACAGCATCACCCCGCGGTGCCCGAACAGGTCCGTGAAGGTCACCGGCTCGGTCGCCGCCAGCACCCCCGGGGCGCGGAACGAACCATCCGGGATCTGCGAGGTCGGACCGGCCTTGTAGGTGGTGCGGCTCTTCTTCTCCGCCCGGGAGAACATGCCCCGGGCGATCCAGCGTTCGGGCTTGGACCGGCCGTTGCGGTCCTTGGAGCCGAGCACCGTGGCCACGATGAACGCCGCCACCGCGATGCCGGCGGCCACCCAAATTTGGGAGGCCATGATGAATAGGAAAACGAGCACCGACCCGACGCCGAGCACCACGGTGGAGGCCATCGAGAACCCCAACAGCCCAGCCGTCTTGTCCTCAGCGATGTTGCCGTACTGCCGCACGATCACCTGGTTGCTACTCACAGATCCTCACCACTTTCTAGTGCTTGCTCAGCGTCCCGGACGACTTCCCGCAGCCCGAACTCGATCCGCTGGCCGTTGATCAACGGATTCTTGGCGCCTGTGGCCGAGGACCCTTCCCCAGCCGGGTGCCCGGTCGGCCCCGCGCCATTGGTTGCAGCCACCGGCTCCGCGCCCGCCGGCCCGCTTGTTTCACCGGTGCCGGTGGCGGGACTAATGCCAGAGCTCGAGCTCTGCACGCTCTCGGCACCCGAGGGCCCGCCGGTGCTGGCTCCTGCTGCACTGTTGGGAGCAGCGCCGGTAGTGGGGCTTTGGACGTTCTCCGCACCTGAGGCCCCACCGGTCGTGGTTCCTGGCACGGAGGTGGCAGCTGCACCGGCCGTGGTGCTCTCCACGTTCTCGGCACCGGCCGGCCCACCGGCCGAGGGAGACCCACCGCTAGGTGCGCCAGCACCAGCCGATCCCGGTGCCCCGGCAGCACTTGAGCCGGTTGAGGCACCTCCCCCAGCACCCGAACCAGCGCCCGAGGCACCGGCACCAGCGCCCGAAGCGCCGGCCCCGGCAGCCCCAGCGCCAGGACCGGCCCCGGCGGCACCAGCGCCCGAGGCACCGGCTCCGGCAGCTCCGGCTCCGGCGGCCCCAGCACCGGCTCCGGCTCCGGCGGCCCCGGCGCCAGCGGCCCCAGCTCCGGCTCCGGCGGCCCCGGCGCCGGCAGCAGCCCCGGCGGCCAGGGCGCCGACACCAGCGGTGACCGCGCCAATAGCCACCGCGCCACCGAGCATGGCCAGCCCACCAGCACCCATGCCACGCGGCCCAGCACTGACGGCCGGGACCATGACCCGGGCCAGGGCGGGCATCGATAGGCAGGCCATGAAGATGATCACGGTCCCGGTGAGCAGGGTGATCACATGGTTGGCCACCTCACCGTCGCCGGTACCCCTGATTCCGTTCATCAGTGCCAGGCCGAAGCCGTAGAGCACGGCCGCGACCGGCTTGAACAGGATCACCGCGATCAGCCAGCCCACCGCTTTGTCGAATGCCTTGCGTCCCCGCTCCGTGGTCGAGGCCGCCGCGAAGATCGGCAGCAGCCCGCACAGCGCCCCGGCCACCCCGTAGGAGAAGATCACCAGCGCCGCGTTGAGGATCGACCCGAGGATGGCGAAAGGGGCCAACACGATCAGAATTCCAGCGGTGGTCAGCGCCATCTTGGACCCGGCCACAGCGTCCAGGTCCATCGACTGTCCCAGCCCGTCCCGGGCCGCGTTGCCGGCGATCGTGTCCACCAGCCACGGGGCCACCTCATCGGTGACCGCCAGCGACAGGGACACCATCGACACCGCCAGCCCGGAGACCACCACGGTGCGGATCAGCCCCATCACCAGGTTCTCGGCCGAGTCCCGGCTGTGATCCCTGGCGATGCGCAGCACGGCGAAGGCTGTTCCGATGATGCCCGCGACCCCGACAAAGGTCGTCGTGGCGGTCTGCACCCGTTCGGTGGCCGAGCCCGCGCCCATCTCCGGGGCGCCGATGTTCAGCCACCAGGTGCCCACGAAGTCGAGCATGGTGGTGAAGATTTCCACCAGCCACCCGGCCATGAACAGGATCAATTTCTCCACCGTGTCCCCGGCAACACTGCTGGCGAGGTCTCCGAGCAGTCCCATTAGACCTTGGGCCCCCACTCGATGTAGGGCTGGCCCTGGTGGAGGTCGACCGTCATCATCTTCGTGCCCGAGGCCGGGTCCAGCTTCCAGTCCCCGTCCTCCCACACCAGGTCAGCCTGGGCGAGGGCCTTCTCTTCCAAGCCGTTGCCCGAGGGGAAGGAGTAGACCAGCTGGTAAGAGGCAGTCTCATCGGTGTAGTTGAGCTGGGAGTAGCCGAGCAACGTGGACGAGGCCGTTGTGGTCCCGTCGTCGCCCTGCTCCAGTCCGTCGCGGATGCGTTGGGCCTTCTCCTCGATCTGGTCTCGGTTGGGACTTTCCACCATTGCCACCTCGACGTCCTCCGCGGCCTCCTCACTCACCGAAGGATCCAAGGCCATCGCGTAGGTCGCCGCAGCCATCAGCGCCCCGGCCTCGGAGTGAGCGAAACCGACGCGCAACCCGGAGTCCCGTCGTTCGCAGCCGCCGAACTCCGGGGAGGAGGGCACCACGCTGTAGCCGGCGGCCACCCAGTCCTGCACCTCGGGAGCCTCATCGGCCACCGAGGAGGTGTCCGTGCTCAGCTGTGCTTGGCAGTCCCAGGCGAAGTCCTCCCCCAGCTGGGGGGCAACGGCCTCGGCTGCCCCGGGGGCGGGGGCGGTCGAGGCAGCAGGGGCCTGGGGGGTCTGGGCCTGGCTTTCATCGGTGGTGAGGTTGCGGATGGTCACCCCGGCCACCGCGACCAGCAGCAGCACCAGGGCGATCAGAGCCGGGCCGAACCAGCGGGGGCGGGTCCGGGTTGCGTTGTTGTTGTTCGTGTTCATCGGGGGGTCTCCCTGTCGTTGCGGTGCTGGTTGGGGATCGGGGGCCGGCTCAGCCGCCGGTGATCATGTTCCAGATCGCCCCGGCCGCTCCGAGCAGGGCGGCCGCGACCAGCGGCCACACGGGGGCCTCGACCTCGTCCCCGCGGCGGCGGTTCCGCCCGGCGGTGACGAGCCCGAAGATGAAGTAGACGAACAGCACCAGCCCGGCGGCCCAGAGAATCCAGCCGAGGATCATGGTCACGTTCTCCATGCCCGGGGGCTGGGTGGGGGTGGCGTTGATGGCCGGGATCATCAGGGCGTTGAGGGTGTTGACGAACATTGGGGGGTTCCTTTCTCAGTGCCCGGTCTGGGCGATTTTGTGGATCTTCCGCAGCACGGTTTTCAACCGGGTGCTGGAAGGGGATGGGGTGACGCCGACCTCGCGCCACGACGGTTCATAGGGGACGGTCATGGCCACCGGGAACATGCGCGCCACACTGCGGGCGTAGGTCAGGGTGGGCTTGGTGATCCGGTTCTTGGGCCGGTCGTGGACGATGACCAACCCGACCAGCTCATAGGGCAGCTGCCCGGTGGCCGAGGCCCGGGCCAGCTGGGCGGCTGCCTCCAAGGAGGTCGCGCTGGTGGAGCACACCAGCAGGGCACGGGCCGCCCACTCCGGTTCCTGCACGCCGGCGTCCACGACCTGCTCGGAGCACAGTCCGGCCAGGGTGGAGGTGCCCACCCCACCGGAAGCCCCGACCAGCCACAGCGTGGCCGGGGTGACCTCCACCGGGGCGGCTTCCTCCTCCTCAGGGACCGCTTCCTGGGCCAAGGTCTGCTGGAGGTTCTGCGGGCCGCGGATGGAGTCCCGGGACCCGAGGATCGGGTCCTCCTCCATCGGGTCCTCCTCCTCGATCACCTCGGGGGCGGCCACGAAGGGGTTGCGGGGGCCGTCCACGATCACAGCCCCTCCCGCACCGCTGCCCCGGCGCGCAGCCAGGCCCGGCGGGTGGCCGGGGTCATCGCGGTGAACCGCACCCGCCCCTCCACCAGCGCCCGGTCATAGGGGATCGTGACCACGGCCCGGGCGTAGGGGGCGAACTCCTCCGCGAGTTCCTTGGCCTTGGTCTTCTGGTGGCCGGGCTCGCAGCACAGCACCACCACCACCGCGTTGCGCGCGAGGCCCTGGGCGTGGGTGTCTCCGGTGTGCAGGGCGGCCAGCACCCGGGAGGCTCCTTCGGCGGCGTCATCAACGGACTTCACCGGGATCACGACCTGATCGGCGTGGCCGATCATCGCCTGCCAGTTCGCTCCGCGTTCGGTGTTGCCCGAATCCATCACGATCGCCCGGTAGTACTTCGCGGCCACCGCGTGCAGCCGGTCCACCTCGTCCCCGGTGACCATGTGCCGCTCCTGGTCCCCGGAACGGTCATCGGAGCGCAGCACGTCATAGCGATCCGCCGGCTGGTGGTGGACGTACTCGGACAAATCCCCCACCCGGGCATCGGAGGCCATGAAGTGCTCAGTACGCCCCAGCAGATCGACCACGGTGGAGGTGTGCCCGGCGTCGAAGGTGCGCCAGCCCAGCGAGCCCAGGGAGTTGTTGTTGTCCCAGGCCAGCACCCCACCACCGGACAGCCGGGCGAACACGGCCGACAGGCAGATGACCGTCGGCGTCTTGCCGGCCCCGCCCTTAGGGTTCAGGACAGCGATCGTGCGCGGGCCCGGCCAGTGCGCCGAGACCGCGGCCTCATCCTTCCGCTGGCTCAGCTCCGCCGCCGAGGGCGCCAGGCTCAGACCCATCGAGTTCAGCGCCCCACGCCACCCGTGCTGGGCCGGGGCGTCCACCTCGGGGCGGTCCACGAACGACGGCAGCGACTCCCGCCGGCTGCCAACCGTCTCAGGCTCCGCCGCCGGGCGGGCCGTGGAGGGACGGCCACTGAGGAACGGATTCGGGGCCGTGGACGTCGCCGCCACCGGGGCCACCACCTGGTCCTCCTCCGCAGCAGCCACCGGGTCCGGGGACTCAACAGCGGCCGACTCCACTGGCTCCACCGCAGGAACCGGCTCAGGGGACTCGACCGGGGCAGCCGCCCGCTCTGCCGTGGCCACCGACTCAGCCGGGGCCTGCATGGTGGCCGGTGCCGCACTCTCCTGCCGGGAGGTGCCATCGGCGCCGACCAGGAAGGTGCGGGACCCGGCGGGGTCCTCGATGTGCAGCTGCATGTCCTGGCTGGTCTGCTCCGCCAGGGCCTTTGCCGTGGCCATGACCGAGCGGCGGGCATCGCCCACGGTGGAGTGGTTCTCCTGGGTCGTCTCCCCATCAGTGTCCAGGTGCACGGCACCGGTGGAGTCGATCGTGGCGGTCATTCTCATCAGGGGGTCTCCTTGGCAGTGGGGGTAGTGCTCTCAGTCGGTGACGTGCTGGCCGTTGGCGAAGGGCTGGCTGTGGGGGTGGGGCCGGTCTCGACCAGGGCGTAGAGGGAGCCATCGGTGGACCCATCCACCCGAGTCAGCGCCATCCCGTTGTCGGTGATGACGTCGGGCACCGCCGCCTGGTCAGCTCTGGTGGTCGCCTCGATCGCCCCGTCACGGGTGACCTGGGCCTGCTCCCCGTCATCGGTGACCCAGGCGTAGCCGGCCGCCAGCGTGACCTGGCCATCGAGGCGGTGGGCGGTGGTGGCGTCCACATCGACCAGCACTGTCGAGGCCAGCAGCAACCCGTGCAACCGATCGGTCTGCACGGTGGAGGTGGTGATCTGGTTCCCGTCGAGTTCGCGCACCGCGACCTGCTTCACCGCCGTCGCCACGGTGGACTCATCGACGTCATAGAACCCGACGACGGTCTGCTTCCCGTCCTTCCACGCGGCCACTACCCGGCCCTCGACGCTGCCGAGGATGCCGGTGAGTTGCGCGCCCTTGGCCGGGGCCGGCAGGGTTGCGGGCTTGGGCAGGGCCGCCGAGTCGGTGCCGACCCGCCACACCTTCCCCGCCTTGGCATCGGCGGCGATCAGGTCTGCCCCTTGGGCTTCTAGGGGTTTGGCAGCCGCGGGCACCACCCGGGTGGCGGTGGACCCGTCCGCACCAACCAGCAGGGACTTCTGATTGGGCAGGTCCAGGCGGGGCACGGTGCCGCCGTCCAGGACCACGGTGGCCTCCTGCGGGACCTGGACCCGGATCGGCTCGGGTGAGTCCGGGGTGAACAGCACCAGCTCTTTGCCCGTGGCGGCCGCCAGGCGGGTCTGCCCGTCCACGGTGAACACCGCCAGCTGCGTCACGGTGAACGGAGTAGCACGGCTCCACTGCTCCACCCCGGTGTCGGGGTCGTGGCCGATGAGCTTGGCCCCGTCCACACTCACGGGGCGGCCCTCCCAGTCCAGGACCGCTTGCACCTGGGACCCGGACATGGGTGTGGCCCAGGCGCCGTAGGTGTCCCATCCGGCCGGGGCCGGCACCGGCAGCTGGGCTGGGGGCGGGGTGTGCACCACCGCGACCGGTTCCCCGTCGCCCTCGGTGAGGTTCATCGCCACTGAGGCGCCGGCGGTGAGGGCCAGGACCCCGACGCTGCCCCAGATCGCCAGGGCCCGGCGCTGGTTCCCGCCCTTGACGCGGGAGGCGCGGCCGGCCGTGGTGCTGCCCGCCAGCCGCTTTCCCGGACCGGGAGCAGGGGCGGTCGCTGGGAGTTCGTACTCCTCCAGGGTGCCGAGTTCGGCGTCCACGACCATCTCAAACATGGACCCGTCCTCGGTGTGACCCTGCACCCGGCACGCCTTCAACCCGAGTCGTCGGCACGCCTCGGTGGCCGCGTCCGCGGCGACCTCGTGCGCGGTGGTGGCATCGAGCACCGGGTAGGTCAGCACCTCTCCGTTGGCGTCGGCCACGATTTGCTCCGCGCCGAAGGTCAGGGTGATCACCGGCCAGGTGTGCACGGCCGGGCTCACGAGGCGGCCTCCCCGGCGGGCAGCTCGTGGGACTGGTGGCCCACGACCTGCCAGGCCCCGGAGTGGCGTTCCAGGTAGAGCGTCACGTGCCGGGTGCCGGTGCCCTCGGCCGGTTCTCCATCGCGGCTGGCCCACCGCCAGGTCACCTTGTACGCCCGGACCGCCTTGTCCTCAGCGACGTCGCGGGTGACGTCCCCGATCGCCGGCACCGCCTGGGCCCGGCTGTAGGCCCCGTGCGAGGCGGGCTCCAGCCACGCCCCCTGGGAGGCGTTCCGCTCAGGCTCGATCTGCTGGGCCGCCCACTCATCGGACATGAGCGGCTTGGCACGGATCGCCGCGGCCGTCTCCGTGCGGTCCACCACGGTGTCCCAAGAGTGCAGCAAAAGCGCGGCCGCCCGGGCGGTGGAGTCCACATCGGTGCGGTCCACGTCCTCAACGGCCGGGAACGTCCCATCCCCAGGGACCTCCGGGGTGGGGAAGCTGCTCGATGTCGGCCAGTCGGCCGGGACCGAGCTGGCCGGGGCCGCAGCACTGGAGGAGGCGGACGTCTCCTGCGTTGGCTCAGCAGAGCAGGCAGCCAGGGGCAGGGCGCACAGGGCCAGGGCAGTGATCAGGTGGGGGCGGCGGCTCATTGCGGCCACGCTCCTTTCTCGCGCAGGATTGGCTCGGGGTCGATGTTGAAGCCCTGATAAGGGAAAACCACGTCAGGGGCCCCGGGCCGGTAGATCTCGATGTGCAGGTGGGTGGACATGCCGAACTGGCCCCGGTTGCCCTCCACACCGATCACGTCGCCGCGGCTGAGCTTTTGACCCTTCTTCACGCCCCAGGAGTTCAGGTGGCAGAAGGCGAACCCGAAATCGGGATCGTCCCCGTCCTCCTTGGCGATCACGCATCCATCGGTGTCGTTGAACCCGGTGATCCGCAGATCGGTCGGGGCGATCACCGGCCCCCCGGGACGGGAGCCGGCACCGGGGGTGGCGAAGTCCATGCCCACGTGGTTCTGCGCCCACTCGGGCACCCCCGGCACGTTGCGCCGCCCGTAGCCGGAGGTGAACTTCCCCCCGGGTAGCGGTGTGGTCCACTCCCCCTCCCCGAGGTCCCCGTCCCACGCCTTGCCTCCGGTGGGGGCCTCACAGCCGGCGGAGAACTCGACCTGTCCCCCGTCGAGGATCGTCTCCACGTAGCGCTGGGTCTCCGCGAACGGCGGCACACCCTGGTGCTGAGCCACCGCGCCCGGACCGGCGTTATAGGCGGCCAGCGTCAGGCGCACCAACTGGTCAGCGTCATCACCGGCCAAGGGCTTTACCTCATTGCGCAGCGCGGCCATGTAGCGCCCATAGGCAGGGATGGCGTCCTCGGGGTCGGTCACGTCCCCGCCCTCCCCGTACTGAGCCCAGGTGTCGGGCATGAACTGGGCGATGCCCTGGGCCCCGGCGGAGCTACCGGCGCGGGGGTCCCAGTTGGATTCCTGTTTGAGCTGGGCGGCCGCCACACTCACCGGCAGCCCAGCGGTCTTGGCGGCCTCCTCCACGAGCGGTCCCCGACCGTTAGGGACATTGATCACGCCGTCCTTGGAGTCCTCGCCGGCGACGACCGTGGCAGGGGTGCACCCGCCCGCCGATGCCTGCATGTCCGACACCAGGGCGAGGCTGGCAACACCCGCCACGGGCACGCCGACAGCCACCACCCCAACCAGTGCCAGAGCAGCGAAAACCAGACCGGAGGAGCCCTTGGACTGGTCTTCCTCCATGGGCCACCTCCCGTCCCGATGTGAATCGTTATGGCTGTCTTATACAGCTATAAGAGTTGTAGCACGTTTCTTCTGCGTAAAGCAGTCAAAACAAGTTCGGCCTGTTGCGGTATGGATCTCAGGCCTGGGGTGCGATGTCAGGTGCGTGGGAGGTCTTGTGGGTGCGACACAATGAATTCCGTGCCATCCGTAGTTCGCCCCGCAGGTCAGCCTGATCTTGTTGCCGAGGCCGCCAAGGTGTTCGGCAACACCGTCCGGCTGTCGATCATCAATGCCCTCAGGCAGGGGCCGGCGCTACGTGCGGAGCTGGTGGCGCGAACGGGGCTCCCGCCCCAGACTCTCGGTGCTCAGCTGGCCGAGCTAGAGGCTATGGATGCCGTGAAGGCAGAGGCGCAGCACAGCCGTGGTCGGCCGATGCTGTACTACGCGAACCACGCCCGGCTCGAGAGGCTGCTGTTGGCTCTCACGCAGTATGTCCTGGCGGATGCCCGGGGTGCGGATGCGGAGACGCGCATCAACCCCCATTGATGTTTTCCCATGCCGAGCACCCTTTCGAAACTATGTTGAACATGTTCAACATAGATCCTACGGGCAGTCCGCCTAGGCCTCAAATGCTGTACGGCACGTTCTACCGCTCGCGCTGGTCCTTCTCGATGACCTCGAGAATTGCCTGAAGGCCTTCGGGATCGATCTGCCCAAGGGCTCGGGCGGCAAAATTGCGGACCTCGGCTCGTCGAAGGGCCCGGACCGTGGCCAGCTCCTGCTCGACCTGCTGCGGCAGCGGGCCGTCCTCCTGAACGAGGTATCGGGGGTCCACGCCAAACACCTCCCCCAGTGCCCGGAGCAGTTTCTCGTCGGGGCGCACCCGGACGTCTGCTGTTTTCAGGTAGTGCCATTTCGTACGGGAGATCGCCACGCCGCGGTCTTTGAGGCCTTGCTGGATCGTGGTGAAGTCGTAAGTTTCGCCGGCTTCGGTGCGCAGGGTGTCCAGCAGCAGGTTGATCTTGTCGGCCAAGATCTCGGCTGAGCGCCGGCGGTCCTCGTCTGCCACTTTTCCGCTCCTCATGTCACGATCCAGGCGTAGATACTGCCCAGGAAAGCCAGCCCGTAGATGAAGCCTGAGATCACCTGCGGCCCGGTGTGATCCTGGAGCCGGATACGGCTCCAGCACACCGCCAGGCCCACCGGAACGAACAGCAGCCCGACCACACCCCAAGATGTTGTCAGGGCAACAATAGTTCCGCCCATCATCATGCCGTGCCCGGAGATCTTCCACCACGGACTCACCACAGCGATCACCAGCCCGGCCAGGAACGTGGCCACGAGCAGCGCCACGATCTCGATCGGTCCCTGCAGCAGGATCGCCGCCGTGAGGTAGCTGAGGACCAGCGCGAGTACTCCGGCCATCACCGGGCGGCGGTGTTCCTTCACGCTCACATGGTGGTCGGTGAGGATCCCTCGGCGCACCAGCATGAGGACCACGGCCAGCGGAACTCCGCACACGATCAGGGCCGCGCTGATTCCCCACCACAGCGAGGCCGCCGTTGGGTTCGCCCCCCAGGGCAGCGCGATAAGCAGTGCCGCCAGCAACACCGGAGGCTGGAAGACCTCCGTGGCGGTTCTCTCCCAGCGGGGGACGACGATCGAGGTACTCATGATGTGAGTTCAAATCTCCTCTCGGCGGCCTGAAGAGCACACCGTTGCTTTTCTGACAGGCCCACGTTCTCTGCCCGCAGGGCGTCTTCGACGGCAATGAGGGCGCTGTAGAGAACCTTCTGGGGATCAGCCGACAGAGCGCTGCACCAGCCGGGAGGGCGCCCACCAGGGCTCCACCGGTTCGCGCCGAGTTGGGTCCACACCGGGGCGATCCTCAAGATGTCCAAGCGCAGACCCATCTTCAGGCGCCGGCCTTGGGCGTAGAGACCCAGCCACGCCACGGCCAAGCACACCAGCACGGCCCCGGGCAGGAAGACCGGACCGAACGAGGCCCGCATGGCCACAGCTACAGCATCCCACGTGCCTGAATATCCCAGGACTGCGTAGCCGGCCTCGAGCGTGCAGCCGAGCACGAGCAGAGAACCTCCCACGCCCAGGCCGAGTAGCCCCGGCCACAGCAGGCGGCCGTGCCCGGGCTGGCGCAGGGTGAGTTCCCGGAAGGCGACACGGGCAACATCGGCGGCGTTCCAGGCTCCCATCACCATGATGAGCAGCGTGTAGACCAGGGTGCCGCCCTGGGCAAGGTGGTCCGGGATGAACGCTGTCGAGGTCGGGCCCCGGTCGATCGAGAAGAACGCTGCCGTCAGCCCCAGCAGCAAGGCGCTACCTATGGTGGCCTCCCGCAATGTCCGCGCCCGGCTCCACTGCTTGCGCTGCAGGGATTGGACGAGGGCCGCCCGCAGGCACCATACGGCGCTGAGTGCGAGCAGGTTACGCACCAGGTGGAAGATGTTCTCCCCGCCCAACAAGGCATCCACGGTCCGTTCGGGAACCATGACCCCGTTGGCCGAGAAGGCCAACGCTGCCAACGCCGTGCCCACCCACACGAAGTCCACTCGGCGCCGCCGCGCCACTCGTGGCAGACGAACGACCACTGCCACGGCAGCGAAGAGGCACGCCACGGCCTTGAGCAGACTCAACACCGCTCCGAGGCTCATCAGAAGGCCTCGAGCAGAGGATCCACCTGCTGGGTCAGCCGGGCGGCCAACCTCGTGGCGGCGTTCTCCGCCGCGATCTCCTGGGCCGTCCAGGTCGAGGAACGCCCGAGAAGGGTCTTGATCCGCCGGGAGCCCCCGATGTGGGCGAAGGCGTTCCCCAGCGTCAGTTCGCAGCCACCGTGCATGAGGAGAATGTGTCCGTACTCGTGCAGGATCACGTGCCGGCGCAGCAGCTCGCTCTCACCAGCAGCATGGAAAATCCAGGACCGCTCAGCCATCTCCAACCACAACCCCGTGACGTCCTGACCCAACCACGCCGGCGCCGGCTCGATGTGGATGGGCTTGCCGTGCCGACGCTGTACCTCTAGATGAAGACCCTCCCAGGTGAGATGGTCCGGCAGCTCAGCCAGCACATCGGAGTCGGAACGGGAAACAGTTCCCCCTAGCCAAGACATGCCCTCCAGGTTACCTGGAGTTTGAACATGTTAATTTTGAACATGTTCAGAAGCTGTATGGTTGATGCGGCACACCCAGGTAGGAGCCTTCACTGCGTCTTTACTACGTCAAGTTCTAGAAACACGGGGGTAAGGAAATCATGGAGACACAGCTCAAACCGCTACCGGTTGCGGTTGCGGTGTGCAACGATGGCCTCATGACCGAGTACCAGCAACCGAAGCTGCAAGGACACAAAGTGGCACTGTCCACACGTGTGTCCCCTGAGCAGCATCGCGCGGCCGTCGAAGCGTCTCATCGAACGGGACTCAGCATGGCCGAGTACATCGGTGCCTTGATCGACCGCGATGCAGGACGGCCTAACAAGCTCGACAACAGGGAGGAGCCGCGCCTACCGCTGGCTAATTCCGCTTAAACGACTGACGGCCCGCCTTGGCAGGGCGGGCCGTCGAAGTCATCCGGCTGTCGCAAGTTTGGCGACCTAGACAGCCGTTTCAACAGCTAACTGAATCGGAACCTGTCATGAACCCAATACCAGGGGACTGTTGTGTCTCCTAGTGTACCTGAGGCGCGTCCGCAAATGGACCCCGCCCTACTCGATGTTGCCCTTTTTTGCCCCGAGACCCCGGCCCGCCGGTTCTTGGCGCACCACCGGATTGAGTATTTCCGGTGCGGTCAGACCAAGGCGCAGGCGTTTCCAAACCGTGGGCGGCCTGCTGGGGAGTTCGCGTTTCTCCAGATCAACCCGGCCGACTGGCTGAACTTCCTCGTCGTGGACGTCGATGACGAGGTCGCGTTGTTGAACCTGATGCACCCGGCCGTGCCCGAGCCGACCTGGATCATCGAGAACCCGGACACCGGTCATGCCCAGGCAGGGTGGGCGATCGAGCCGGTCTACCGGGGCGAGGGCGCTCGGCCGGGTCCGATCCGCTACGCGGAGGCGGTGCAGCGGGCCCTGGACCGGCTGGTGGACGGGGACCCGTGCTTCACCCGGTATCTGGTGCGCAACCCGGCCGCTGCGTTGCCGGCCGGGCGGGTGTGGTGGGGCCGCAGAACGACCCCCTGGTCGTTGGGGGGTCTCAAGGCGCACATGGCCGAGTACACCGACCCGTTCCACGACGAGACCATCGACGGCCCCGCAGCACCAGCCTGGGACCCCGGCACGCCCCTGCTGGGACGCACCGGCATCCCGCGAGCATCTGTCACGGACACCGCTACGGAGGTGGGGCGCAACACCGCGATCTTCCGCGCCACCCGCCGGTGGCTGTGGGACCAGCGGCAGAGCCGCCACCAGACCCCCAGCGAGGCCGCCTCGATCGCCCACGCGAGGGCGCTCAACGCCCAGCTGCCCCACCCGCTGCCCGATGGGGAGGTTGCCTGCCTGGCGCGCTCGGCCGTCCGTCAGGTCAACGCTGGCAAGGGACGCCCCACCTCCACCAGCGGCTCAGATGCAGCACACGAGTACCTGTCCCGGATGGGACGACGCGGCGGGAAAGCGAGGACCGAGGCCAAGGCGCGGGCGGCGGCGGACAACGCCGGGAAGGCTCGCCAGGCGCGCACTGACCGGGCGGGGCAGTTGCGGGCTCAGGCGGTGCGGCTGCGGGCGGCGGGGGCGACCTACCGGGCCATCGCCGAGGCCGTGGGGCGCACCGCCCGCACGGTGATGGCCTGGCTGAAAAACGCGCCCATCTACCATCCCGAGGTAAAGAGTGAAGTTCTCCAAGCAACAGGTATTGGCTCCGCCCCCAGGGTTTCGCAGGTCCCCTCTCCTACTCTGGGGGAACCCCCCGTCCCAGCAGCTGATGAGGACGCCCCCGTGATGAGTGGACCCGCCTACCAGTGGCCTACAGGTGCCCCGCCGGGCGAACCTGACCCCGACTTCCGAGACCGCCTCCGCCCCGAGGACCGCGGCCTCGCGCTCTGGGTGCCCCTGGATTTCTTGGAGGACTACCCCCTCGGCTCCGGGTACTGGTCTTTCACCACCGCCTCCGCTTACTGGGAGACGGTCAAGGATGGGCCGTTCCACGGCACGGCCCTGGGTGGCCGGGAGTTGCACGTCACCCAAGTCGGTGCCCGCCTCGGCGAGCTCCACGGGTTACGCGTCCCCCATCTGAGGGCCGTGACCTACGAGGTCACTCGAGTTGCCGGGGAGAGCCGCTGGTCCGCACGGTTTCCCGGTTACATCGTCCACTGACCGGGCGTGTACGGGGGGAGTGCCGCAATGCTTGGGGAGCACGAAGCCCCCAAGCATTGCGGCACTCCCTGGCCGTTAGGTGGTCTGGTTCGGTATTCAGAGGACATCGGCGGGTGGGGACAGCGGGGGCGGCACTGCCTGTGAGGGGGTGGCGGGGGGTCTTTATACTGTGTGGGGTTGCTGTGGCGCTCATCACAATCCGGTCAGGAGCCTCCCTTTATGGCGGTACTCGGTTCAGTAGTGACCTGTGGCCTGATCACGGCCGTGCTGGCCGGCCCGGCCGTTCCTGCCAGCACGGGCGGGCAGGAACGGGCCGCTGCGACGGGAACGACCGTCAGTGTTCGGGTGCCGCGACGGGCTGGTGCCCCGCAGACGACAGAGCACCCCGAGGAGCTGGTGAGCCGCTCCCCCAGCCGGCTGGCGGAGAACATGCCCGCCAGACTCAGCCTCCCCACGGAGGGCGTGTCGGCCGGGGGCGGGGCCACGATGATCCCCCGGGACCCCGCCAGCGAAACCGGTGTCCGCCAGGACAAGGTGGTCAGCCGCGGTGAGATCGCCGTGATCGCGGTGGCTGGTGGTGGGCTGTTGGCCCTGGTCATCAGTGCCGTGGTGGCCCGTCGCCGCGCACGAGACACACGGCGCCGCCGGGATCAGCGATGACCACCCTCCCAGCGGTCCTCCCCCGCCCGTGGCCTGCGGCGCAGGGTGGGCTGCACCGGGGGTGAGCGATGAGGGGTGTGTGGTGGATGATCGGGTGATCGCCCGGGCCCAAGCACGGATGATCCGGGCTGCGATCACCGGCGCGGGCTGGAGCGCCTATGACCTGTGGTGGGCTTACCGTCGGCTCGGGGGTGGGATCGGGCGCTGGGAGGTCGATGCGTTCCTCCATCACGCGATGCACCTGGGTGCCCCGGACCGTGACTGCCTGGCCCAGGTCACCAATCAACTGGTGCCCGGGGCCGGTGTTCCCTGCACCTGGGCCTTCCCACCCCTGGTGGAGTGAGGCCCTGGCCCCACCCGCCATACCGACACTGCAGGCTCCCCCCCCCCCCCCCGGCATGGGTGGGGGTGGTCGCTGCCCTGCCGGGGGTGTTGTCGGGAAAGGGACTCCTGGCTTCCCCCTCCCCTGCCGCCCTGGTGCCCATGCCCGGTGCAGGGGGCGATTCCCCCTGGGGTCCGTTGGCGGGGTGAGCACCCCAGGGCGTATCGGAGCCCCCGTTCCTCCCGCTGTGTACCCGCTACGGCTTGCTGATCGTGGAGGGCATCGAGAACCCCGGATCCTGGCTGGCCGCCCGGACGGCACCCCCGCCGGTCGCAGCACCAGCGTGTCGCCGTCCAGCGCCGCGCAGCAGCTCGCGCGGCGGTCGAACGCTATGCGGCCCGCATCGCTGCCTCCACGACCGGCGGGGGTGCCGTACTGGCGTCCTTTCCCGTGCTTCACCCCCGGTGGCCGTTCCGACAGCGGTGGGCCGCTCAGATCGCCGCCGGCCAGGCTGAGGTGGTCGGTCAGTGGGGGCCCTCGAGGGGCGGGCGTGAGGCAAAGGAGGGCGCCTCCCTGGGGCGGGGTCAGATGGAGGCGGCAGGCGTAAACTGGACGAACACAGCCGACCTCGGCCCCGGCGCCCCTGCTACGTCTCGGGTCCGGAGCTGGCTGGGGGCGGACGTCCGAGGGTGTGGAGCACCACCATGGAACCGGAATCCACTGTGGCCGAGTTGACGACGGTCTTCGCCCGGGTCCAGGGCATGCTGCTGTCCCAACACGATGCCACCGATGCCGTGCAGCAACTGGCCCAGGTCGCCCGGGACCTCATCGACACCGCGGTCGGAGCCGGGGTGTCCTTGCTGGAGGCCGAAGACACGAAGATCACCACCGCGGCCACCGACGCGGTGGTCGAGGCCGCCGACGCGGCCCAGTACGAGCTCGGGGAAGGCCCCTGCCTGTCGGCCTGGGCCACCGGGGCCGCCCAGCGCATCGACGACACCGCCATCGACACCCACTGGCCGCGCTGGTCCGCAGCGGCCGCGAAACTGGGGGTGGCCTCGGTGCTGAGCACCCCGCTGATCTTCCGCGGAGAGACCATGGGGGCGCTGAAGATCTACGCCACCACCGCCGGCGCCTTCAGCGCCACCGATGAGCGGATGGTGGGGCTGCTGGCCGGCGCCGCAGCCACCCTGCTGGGGGCCGGCCAGGGCCCGCAGGCCCCGCACCGCCTCAGCGCGGCCCTGCAAGCGGCCCTGGGGGAGCGCCAGGCCACGGACATGGCCACCGGGATGCTCATGGCCCAGCACCACCTCGGCGCCCAGGACGCCCGCCGATGGCTGCTGGAAACCGCCGCCGCCCAGTCCCGACCCGCCCCCGAACTGGCCCGCGAACTCCTGGACACCGCCGAGGACCCCACCGGGCGCAATCCCACCCACCCCGGCCCCACCGGCCCCAGCCCCTGAGCGCCGAGACCGCGGGGGTTCCTGCACCGAGAGCAGAACCACCACCGGGCACAGCACCGGGCACAGCACCGGACTGCTTGCGGGCACGGGAAGACGAGGCAACGGCATGGACGATCAGGCCGCCGGCAGGGAACAGGCCCGATTACTGGGAGCGGCCCTGCACCGGGCCGGGATCGAGATCCACGGGCTGTGGCTGCAAGCCTTCCGGTTGGGCGGCAACCTCAGCGAACTGGAGATCGAGGCTTATCTGCACCACTGCCTGCACCTGGACCCGTTCCACCGGGACCTGCTGGCACATGCCGCCAACCACCTCATCGACCAGCTGCCCCCACCCAGGGCCCCCTACTCCACGGAGCTCCTGTTCGGTCACCGCCGCGACCCCGACCCGGGGTCCCCGCCGGGGACTGAGTCCGGGAGCTCCCCCACCGGCGGCTGAAACACCATCGAGCACTGCCGGTGAGGCCAGGAGCGGTGGGTAAAAGAGCACTCCCCCTAGAGTAAGCCTACTGATAAAGGCATTTCCGGGTGCAGGTGCGCCCGGGCCGGCCCCGCACCGCACATCTGATCCTGCCCCAGCACACGAGGACTCTCCCCATGACCGACCCTGCCTACCAATGGCCCGTCGGGGTGCTGCCTGGCGGCGGCCTGCCCGATGTCGAGGACCGGCTGAGCGTGGAGGACCGTGGGCTGGCCCTGTGGGTGCCCCTGGACTTCTTGGACGGCTACCCCGCGGGCTCCGGGTACTGGACCCTCACCACCGGGCCGGACTATCGCGGAATTCTCCAGCACGCAGAATTTCCCATCACCAACCTCGGCGGCCCCCAGTTGTCAGCGGCCGAGGTGAGAGCCCGCATCGGGAAACTTCTGGGCCTGGGCTTCCCCCACCTCACCGCCGTCAGCTACCAAGTCGTCCGGGGCGAGGGTGAGGCCAAGCGCTCAGCGCGCTTTCCCGCCTACCTCGTCCACTGACGTTGCCTCCACCTCCAGCACCGGGAACTGGAGGGTGGCCGCAGCAGCGACCTCCCCGGTCCGCCTGAATCATCACCGTCACACAACGTGCACGAACGCAAACGTGTTCTACCCTGGGGGCATCGATCGGCAACGGCCAGTTCCCCTCCCGCAGACCGAGGCGTTCCTGCCGGCCACGGGGAGTAGATGCTGATCGAGGATGTTCCGATACCTTTCGCGTGCGGGCATCGGGTGGGCCCTGCCGCCCCCTTTCGGCTGGGCAGGGCCCACCCCCCCCTTTTTGAGACCAGGCACCTGGTACGGGAGGTCATCGCGACCGCAGCGTCGGCCCTCCGGGTAAAGGACAGACCGGGGAGGGGTCCCGGGCCTTGCGGGTCAGAGGCCTTTCGCCGAGGCCCAGTGTCCTTCTGGTGCAGGTGGAGGTGTCTCATCCCGTGACCAGGACGCCGGGGAGGACGGCAGCTGGATGTGCGAAGCATCGGAGCCCGAGGCCCTCAAGGCCCGAGACCAGCTCCAGCACGTGTTGGCCGCGGAGATGAGCTGGCATCACGCGGTGCTGGAAGGCCTCGCCCCCAGCCCGGCGGCCATGGCGGACACCGACCGGTACGTAGCCGGTGACATCGACCTCGACGAACTCACCCGACGCTCCCAACAACGCCGCGAACACCCGTGACCCACCACCCTGAGCACACCCCTGGGACACCCGGTCCTGTGCAGCGCGCTGCCGTTCGGGGCGCAGTGTCCACCGAGGGTTACCCTGATGCTCTCCCCCAGCTACACCACCGACTGGGCGGAATCGCGCACTGTCAGTTGAGTAGGTGGTTGTCTGCTGCGGTGCTGTGTCTAGGTAAGACCCAGTTCCGGCGCCTACCCTGACGACGTCGATGCGTGGCCTGGAACCTGCTGGACGTGAACGACAATCCACCGGCAGGCAGGTCCCCTCGGTGTGCGTCCCGGCCTGGCCGCTTCGCGGACGCACGGGGGCCCCGCTGATGTCCATGGCGGGGCCCCCGTCTGCGGCACCGCAGATCACTCTGGTGTCGATGCCGTCTCACTACTGACCTCGGGCACCGTTGAATCCGCCGGTCGATGCCGTGTGCATCCTGACCCTCAGGCGCCGATCAGAGGGTCAGGGCCCCGGTGTGCGCGTCCAGACACGGATCACGGTGCAGGCCGGGAGCTTCACGCCAGGCCGTAGCGGGCGCGGGTGCGCCGCACCAGCTCCTGGAGCTGGAGATCTCCGGCGGCGAAACGCTCCAGCTCCGCCCGGGTCGCTGTGGTGAGGTGACGTCCCTCCATGGCCGCGCTGTGCACCACGACGGCCACCTGCTGGGCTCGGTCGAGCTCAAGGGCCAGCGGCAGAAGGTGCTGGTAGGTCATGGAACCTCCCCTGATCGGTGTGCCGGGCGGTGCCGTGTACAAAACAGTTTCCCATCCCCTCCGCCATCTTTGTCCTGGTTCGTCGATCCACCAGGATGCCGGGGTGCTGCCCGGCCGGCCCCCACCCCTGTCCCGACCCGGTCGATGCTCCAGCCCTCAATCGCGCTGGGACACACCGGGGGGCTCAGCGCTGGGTGGACCAGTACGCCTCGAGCCGCGCCATGGCGTCTTCGGGGGTCATCGCGGCGACCTCGGGGGCGCTCAAACCGACCTGGGTGATGAGGCGGCGGGCAAGCCACTCCGGGACGGGCTCCACCGGGGCCGGTTCCGGGGTGGCCTCCAGGTCGGCGAAGAGACGGCCCATGGACTCCAGTACCGCGGTGAGAGCGGTGGCCTGAGGCGAGGTGCCCAGGGCGGCGACACGGGCGGTCATCTCCTGGTAGACCTCATCATCGGATCGGGCGCCGGCGGCCCAGACCTCGGCGACATCGATCACGGTGGCTCCGACGGTGTCGGTGGTGGCTCGCCACACGATGCGCCAGTCCCGGTCCCCGACCACCAGTTTGCGGAAGCCGATCAGGTCCCCCAGCAGTGGCTCGCCGGCCTCGACGGAGCGTTCCAGCAGGAGCATCTTCTTGAAAGCCCAGCGCACGATCTGGGGGTCCTTGCGGTGCAACCGGTGCAGGTCGGCGATGGCGTCTTCGGTGAGCCGCACTACCGCCCGTGGAGCATCCGCGGTGGAGGCCCCGGGAGCGCTCACGGCCTGCCGGCGGCCAGATCGGCCTCCAGTTCCGCCTCCAGCTGGACCCGGTCCAGGCCGAAGGCGGTCAGGGCCTCATCCAGGGAACCGCGCACTCCACTGTCGGTGGCAGCACGCACGATGACCAGGGCCGCATCACGCAGATCCCCCTCCAAGGTACGCAGCTGCTCCAGCTGGCGGGCGCTCACCACGGCGGCCACGGTCTTGCCGTGGCGGGAGACCACGACCTCCTCTCCGGCCTCGGCGTCCTTGATTAGACCGGCCACGCCGCGCTGGGAGGCCTCGGTGACCGAGATGGGATGGGAAAGATCCAGAAGAGACATGCCCAAAGTATACAGTTTTCTGTACAGTTCAGGGGACTGGCGAAGATCGCCGGCCAGGCCGCCGGGAAGATCCCGCCCGCGTATGGCGCCGTGCACTGGTGCCAGGCCCCGGACGAGTACGGGGACTAGCGCAGAGTTCGCTTGCCAGTAACCGGTGGTTTGAAGCTCGAGGCCGTCGCCGACCTACATGATGCCGACCCGGTGGCCATCCGCCACAAATTCTCCGTGGTGCAGATGCGCACCGTCCTGGAGCACAACGGCTTCCCCGCCATCCCGGTGGAGGACGAGGTGGTCCTCCAGCAGCAGATCCTGGTCTCCCGGTCGTTCCCGGACCAGATCTGGGATCCGGAGGTCGTTGGTGCGGCGGTGGCCGAGTTCGCCCAACACGCCTCCCGCCGGCTCCGGAAGGAAGGCGAGGTCACTGGGCAATTCATGGTGTTCGCCAGCACCTCACCGCACCGGCCCGGACCCGAGCACAGCGTCTCCGCGCACGTGCGCCTGGCCGTGCCCACCGGCGAACCCACTCCCCTAGTGGCCGCGGCCCGCGCGGCCTTGGTGCCCAAGCCCATGCACGGGATGCAGCACATGCGCGCCGGCATTCTCTGCACAGGCCTGGCTCCTGAGGGGTCGGTGCCCGTGCTGACCGGGATCCTCGAGCAGCCCGCCCAGATCGGAGAGCTCGTCGACGCAGTCAACCGCCGCTTCTGCGCCGGCACCCTCGCCCAGGGCCGACTCGGCGTCCACTCCCCCGCCCCCTGGGCCAACCACCAAGCCGACCTCTCCCCCAGATACACCACCGACTGGAACGAAATGCGCACCGTCAGCTAATCGGCATCTCACCACCTCCGACACTGCGTTGATGCGCGGCATCCCCACGTACTTTTTGGCGCGGTCGATTTTCTGAAGTGCCCCGGACGCTCACGACATTCATCATGTACCACAGTGGTACCACTCAGGTTTGGTACCACTGTGGTACCAAACTCCAATGACGGTTCCTTCGCCCTGCCAAGACGGGGGATTTCCCCCTCATATCTACAGGTGCTGCCACGTAGCGGAACTCACTTGATTGGGGACGATAGTGGTGCCTGCAGAGCCGCCCTACGGCGAAATCTAGACATGATGGTGCCGCACCAACAGCATCGGGCACAACACCATAGTGGTACTAAAGTGGTACCAACACCGCACTAGTGTGGTACTCTAAGTTGGACGTGAGTAGTTTTATGTGGCCGTAGCGCTTTTCAGGCACGGACCTGACGAGCTGTTTACTCGACTTCTGTTGGGAAGTGTCCACGGCAGCGCCTGAGCATGAAGGTGCCGTGCCGACGACTACCGGCACGGCACCATGCTGGTACTTATACGGTACTCCTGTAGTACCAGTACCACACTGATGTGGTGTAGGGCACTACTTGAGCGGCACGTTCTGACCGTAGCGCTCCTCAAGCACGGGCCATACGAGCTCTTCGATCAACTTTTGCTGGGAAGTATCCTCAGCTTCGGCGGCGTAATTGAGCAAGGCATGCTGGGTGTTGTTGAAGCGGAAGTTGTACCCCTTCGCCTTGGCTCCGTTCCGCGCCCGCCTCTTCCACGGCTTCAGGGGCGGACCCTGATCGGGGGTGTCTGAACCCGGTCGTTCGGCTGCCGCTGCAAACCGCTCAATCTCTTCCTCTCGATTGGAGGCAATGGGCCCACGTTTCCTCACCATGAGAAGACCTCCTGGGTCAGCAGTTGGATCTCGGCCTTGGCCTTGGCATCGCGCATCTCTACGACTCCCTTGCCATCGGCCAGGCAGTCGGCGAAAGCCTTGCGCTGATGCAACACGGTCTGAGCAAGGCGTACTCGAGGGAAGTCCTCGAGGTACGACTGCGCTTCCTCTCGTTCCTTGGTGAACACGTTGGAGGAGACAAAGTTCAGGACCAGCATCGACTTGAGGTCCTCGTTGAAGTCTTGGGCCCCTTCGACCGTCTCCAGGAGGCCGGCCACGGCGTCAAGGTCGGCCTGGGTGGCTCGCGTGGGGCTGATCAACATGTCCGCAGCAGTCAGCGCTGTGCGCATCTCCTTGGAGTCCTTACCGGGGACGTCGACCAGGATGTGATCGAACTTGGGTCGGAACTCCTCCAGGAACTTGTGCAGTGATCCCGACTTCTGCACGGACTGCAGCGAGGGTAGCCCGGCTTCCTCTCGGTCAGTCGTGAAGTTCGAGGTCGTGCGGATCGTCGGGTCAGCGTCGACTAGCAGCACGTCCTTCCCCTGTCGTTGCAGCTCAACGGCCATGTTGACGGTGAGAGTCGACTTGCCCGTTCCGCCCTTCTGATGCCCAAAAACAATGATCATGGCACCACCGTAACACCAATGTAGTGCCGTACCAGTACCAGTGTGGTACTAAATCAGATCAGGATGGTGTGGTACAGGTGTGGTACCAAGCTGGGGTCACGGTCGGGCTATTCGCCCTTCGGTTGCATAGAGCCTCGCGGTGCCCCGCGGGTGACACCCGAACGTCCGGGTGGTTCCCTCGACTCGCAATGTCTCCAACCGGGAGGCCGACCGGGCCGATCACGCAGAGCTGCGGTTGAAGATTTCCCTGACCGGCCTGTCGGCGGATGTGGTGGTCATTGACTGCCCGAACCGGCAGGGTGGGCCGTTGACGCTGTCGGCGTTGAACGCGGCGGACACCGTGGTCTACGCCGCCACCGCCACCAGCGACGGCATCGACGGGGTGGACGGTGCGAGGCGCACGGTCGCCCAGTTCCACCGGCACCGCCAGCAACTGGGTGCCCCGGACACCCTCACCGAAGCCGGCATCGTCGTCGGCGGGGTGAAAGAGACGATCATGAGCCGGGCGGCGGTGGCCAGCCTCGAGGAGCTGCGCGCCACGGGGTTGTTCCTGGAGCCGTTGATCCCGGACCGGGCCATCGTCCAGGAGGTACGGATATCGGGGGAGTGGTACGGCCAGTACCGCAAAAGCGCCCGCGTGCTGGATGCTTACACCGCGATCGCGAAGAAGGTGCTGCGATGACCGAGCAGCCCGAGCGTCCCGCCTCACTGGCCCGCCGCCGGCCGCGCCCGGCCCCGGATGAGCACATCGACCCGGTCGACTACACACCCCCACGCGCTACCCCACCCCAGCCCACGACACCGGTGGCGTCGTCCCCGCCGGTGCAAGCGGCACCGGCGGCGGAGCCCCCGGTGGCCGTGCCTAAGCGGGGCCGTGGCCGGCCGCGCCGGGAACCCACGATCCAGCTCGGGGTGCGGGTGGCCCAAGACGTCTCGGATCTGATCGAGGAGCTCACCGAGCACGACGGCACCGCCCGGGCGGTGATCGAGAACGCCGTGCGCGCCTACGCTCAACAGATCAACCGGTAGTACCCGGCCCCCGGTAGGGGAGGGGGTGGCTGCGGGCGGCTTTCCCATGGTCGGCGAGGAAGGAACCCGGCTCACCGTTGCGGGTGGGCCGGGTTCTCTTCTTCTGGGGACAGGCGGCGGGATGGGGCGGGTGGTTCCGTGGGTCCTCGATCGACCCGGGTGCCCGCGCTCGGTCCGAAAGCTGCCAGGGCCAACCCCCAGCGAGGGCAGTTGTCGGGCGCCGAAGGAACGACCAGCGCTGTCCAGGTTGGACGCGGGGCGTCCCGGGGGCACCGTGGCCGGGAACGGGTCGTCAGCCTGTCACCGGCTGCTGATCGTGCGGAGGGGCCACGGTGGAGGCTCTCGTGCTCGAGCCTTGCCCCGAGACGTTCCCCGGTGATGCCGCGGCCGTGGCCGCCGGCATCAGACCCCGCTGTCGCGGAGCACCCGGACAGGCCCGAGGAGGTATCCGGGTGGGGGAGTGGGAATCTACTGGGCGGCGTGGTAGGCGTCCTTGACGGACTGGTGGATCCGGCCGCGGTCTGAGACCTCGTAACCGTTCTCCTTCGCCCATGCCCGGATCTTCGCCGTCTCCGGGTTACCACCGGAGGAGGAACGGGGCCCGGTGGCCCGGGTGGACTTGGACTGGGCCCGCCGGCCAGCGGCGGCGTAGGGGCGCAGGGCACCCCGCAGCTTCTCCGCATTGGCGGTGGAGAGGTCGATCTCGTACTGCCGGCCGTCCAGACCGAACTGGACGGTCTCATCAGCAGGACCTCCCTCGAGGTCGTCCTCCAGAATGATCTGCACGCTCTGGGCCATCACAACACCTTTCAATTGATCTCGTCTTGTCCTGCACCCGAATGCGCCCACGGTCCGAAACTCTGGCACCGACCCACTTTCCCGCACGCTTCCGGGGCAAGTTGAGGGGGAGCCAACTATGGTGAGCGCTTTCGGGCACCGATTTACCCTATCGGGAAGAGCTGAATATTCTCTAAGTGCTTTCGGAGGTACTGGGAGGACTGCAGGGCCATCACCGGAAACAGCCCCTCGAGAAGGGTGAGATGGGTCGGTGCTGAATGTTCCATCGGTACTGCATCGCCTTCCACCTCACCCGCGCACCGTTTAGTTCTCTGCGCATCTCGACAGCAATGCCCGTCAAGGTGCCGCGGTGGACGGCGCGGTACCGGATTCACGGCACAGCGAGGGAGCGACCGAGGCTTATCGATCGTGGTCCAGCCAATAAAGCGGCGATCAGGAGCGCGCTCAACAGTAGCGGCCTTATCTGTGGGTGGGCATTCCCGTGGAGGAGCCGTATGGGGCTGGCGTTCCTTGGACAGTCTGGTAAGCCCGGAACGCCTGACGCCGCTTCTTGCGCCATTTCCAGGTGAAAATGCCGAGGGCGAGCCAGACGAGTCCGCTAATCGGCTCAGCAAACACTGCCAGTGCTCCCACGAAGCCCAGCCACATGAGGATGAGCGAGATGATTCCAGGCCTTTTCGGTGCAGCGGGCGGGGCCGACGGTGCGGGTCCCGCGTACTGCGCCGCGGCCGATGCAGCCGGACTGTAGTCGACGCCCGGGGCGGAGCTTGTGGTGTTGTGGGCCGGCGCAGCCTGGGGCTCAGCGGAATTCGGCGTCCAGCCCGGAGTTGGGGGTGTAGGTGCCGGCGCCGGTAGCCTCGCGGCTTCTTGCTGGCGCCGCTGGACCTCCTGGTCCTCCCTGCGGCGCTTTTCAGCCTCTTCCTGCTCCCGACGTAGCCGCTCAGTCTCTGCCTGCTCCCGGCGGCGCTGTTCGACCTGCTCCTCAGGCGTGGGCACGTAGGCGTCGGGCAGGGCGTAGCGGTCGTTCTCGGGGGCGAGGGTGTAGTCGACCTGCGGGGGGTGTTGCAGCCAGGCGTCGGGGATCTCGTGGGCTTTGGCGGCCTGGAGGGTCAAGGCCGCTTTCAGCGCGGAGCCTTGGATCCGGCCCCACACCAGGGCGGGCTGGTCGAAGTCCTCCAGGTGGCGCAGCGTGGGGGCGAAGTGGGCACTGCTGGCCGGGGTGAGACCGCCGACCTCCTCGCCGTCGAGGTAGACCCGCACAGTGTCCTTGGTGCCGCCGGTGCGCAGCTGCTGGGTGCCGCGGCGTAGCTCCAGCAGCAGGGGGCCTTCCCCGCTGGGCGGGACGTAGTTGAACAGGTGGTCGAAGTGATCCTCTTCCCCGACCACCTGCAGGGTGGTGCCGGAGGGCAGCACCACCCCGTGCACGTGTCCGGCGTTCAAGGGGACGAGGTGCTCCGGGGCCGGCAGGGCGAGCTTGACGGTGATGTCCAGGGCGGGGCCCAGGCTGGACTGCCACTTGTCCACCGTCAGGGCCCCGGGCAGGACCACCGGCTGGCCGCTGGCCTGGATGCGATTAAGCGCGGGGGCGTAGCGGGTGGTGTCCTGCTCGGACAGGTAACCGAGAACTTCGCCCTTCAGCCGCACGGAGATCGCCCCGGACTGGTGCGGGTTGTCCGGTTCGGTCACGAGCTCGAAGACCAGCTCCTCGGAGGTGATCTTGTCCCCCAGGACCGGTGTGAACAGCTTCTCCACCGCCTCCGGCCGGGGACGCCACATCTGAAGGCGCGTCGACTTGGCCGGCAGGAGCGGGAACGTCGAGGCGGGCACGGTCTCGCCCAGGATGGCCTGGGCGTCGCGGACGTGGGTCGGTAGCACGGTCTCGTAGGACGGCCGAGCGGGGTAGGCGGCCGGGGTTCTCATAGGACGGCTGTTCTCGGTGCCGACGATGGGCTGGTCGGCGCCGGCGTGCAGACCCTTGCGGTAGGTGGGGTTCTTCCGCTGGTAGGTGCGCGGCAGCTTCACTGACTTCTTGGCCCGCCCACCGGCGACCGCGGCCAGGGCCCGGACCGATGGAAGGTTGACCCGAAGGTTCACCCCGATACCGCTGTCGTAGGCCGACCGCTTGGCCCACACCGTGCCCGAGGCCAGAATCAGCTGTCCCTTCGCTGCGACCGTGGCCAGTGCGGGGAAGTAGTCCTCGGCCACCTCGGCCGGCAGGTAGCCGAGCACGTCGTCATTGCGGCGGATGGACACCGCGGTGTCGTCGTAGGGGTTGTCCGGCTCGGGCACCAGCTCGAACGTGCAGTCCTGAAGCAGCGGCCCCGCTCCGGGCACGGGCCGGAAGTGGCGCAACAGCGCCTTCTGATAGTTCCTCTCGCCCACGGCGTCGACCAATTCGCCAGTCGCCGGAACCGTGAAGACCTTGCCCACCATGGAAATAGCCGTCCTCTCCCAGGATCCCCCCGCTGCCGCCCTTGGCAAGTCCTCCAGGAAGGGGAGGAGGACAGGGGACCCCCTTCACAGAAGCATATGTCTGGTGGCAGGGGAGACCTCGGACGTTCGAAGGGACTGTTTGATAAACGGGGTGTGGTGATACCTGGCCTGTTGGTCAGTTCTTATCTCCCGTGGCGACTGCTTTGGACACGCTGACCGCTGTTGTTGCTGATTCATCCTTACCGTGTGAGGCGGGTAGTTTACCTTTGCACATACACATGGCGGGTGAGGCGGAGGCGGGATGTCAGGGGAGTCGGATGCCCGTGGCCGAAGGGCGGGCGGGGCGCGAGGGTCAGTGCGTCGGTTGCGTGGAGCGGCCGTTCGGCAGTGCCGAGTTCTGGAGTGCGTCACCGCTTTCCACGGTCTGATCCGGTAGGCGGTCCTCATGCCTTTCAAAGCGATGCTCGACGGCCGGGAGGTCGTCTCCTTCCTCATGACCGATGAGGAGTGGTCGGAGTGCCACGCTGCGTCCAAGGAGGACCAGAGCCGGCTGGTCATGCCGATCACAGGTGTCCCGTGCTTCGGGCGCCCTTCCTCCCGAGGGCTGCGGCACTTCGTTCATCGTTCCGCGACCAAGCCGGAGGGTGAGACGGACTCTGAGAGCTGGCAGCACCGCATGCTCAAAAAGCTGGTCGCGGAGCAGGCGCTGTCCATGGGCTGGGAGGTCGATGTCGAGGTCCCGGCGCCGGGTGGCCAGTGGGTGGCGGACACAATGATGACCAAGGGCGACCGCCGAGTCGTCATCGAGGCGCAGTGGTCCCAGCAATCCCTCGAGGAGTATCAGCAGCGACAGCAGCGGTACACGGAGGCTGGCATCGAGTGCTGGTGGATCACCCGTCACGACATGAACAAGGCCGCCGGCCTGCGCCGGGAACTGCCCATAGTCCCACTGGCGATGGACCGGTTCCAGGACAACGAGGAGTTCATCGCGCAGGTGGGGCCCAAGCAGCTGACCATCGCGGAGTTGGTGACCGCGATCCTCGATCAGTGGTTCGTGGACGAGAAGGTCGGGGAGCTGATGATGTACCCGTACTCCTGCTGGAAGTGTCACAGGGAGTGCGTCATGTGGCGGTGTTTGTGGTTGCCGTTTGTGCAGTGGGAAGAGGACAAGCCCGAGAACTTGCCGTGGGTGAGGCACATCGTGGAGGAGAGGATGCGGCCTGTCGGGTTGCCCTTGGCACTGCTACGGCTTTCCTTCACCAAGGCGACAGGCAAGAAGTACATGGCCTTCTCCTGTCCCGGATGCAAGGCGGTGCTCGGGGACAACTACCTGTTGGGTGATGCGGAGGAACGACGATGGGGCGACGGAGACAGCAGGTACGAGCTGGCCAAGGTGCTGACCGGGGTCAGAACCCCGCTCCAGATCGGCAACCCCAGACGGCGGCGGGTGCCGGAAGAACTGGCCCCCAGCGCCTGGGCCGCCCGCACCTTCTCCCAGGAACACGACACCGCAGGCTCCTCGAGCGCCTCTGTGTCCGTCTCCGTGGGTATCACACCTCAGCAGATGATCAGAAAGATGTTCGGGGGCGCTTGGCTCTGACAGTGATCCGCCCGGCCCGTCTTCGAGGGCAGGGACTGCCGCACCGATAGGTGACAGGTTGGCCTGTTCATGCGGCAGTCCCGATCGGCTTGGAGGCCTACTTCGTCGTGCTCGGCTACGAGCGGTGCAAGACGAAGCGCACCGTCAACTCCGTAGTGGAACGGTAGTCGGCGCGGATCAAGCGAACAGCGCTGTGCCGAGCATCGCCAAGATGCCGGCTCCCACGAAGCTAAGCGACAAAGCTACCTTGATGTGCTTCTTCCACAAGATGTCGGCCATGTTGACTATCTGCCGAGACAAGACCGGCAGGGGATCGTTGTGCCGAAGAGCTATTTCCAGGTTCTCTGCGTGCCAATGCCTGACGTGGCCGAAGTAGATGAAGTTGGCGTCCTTCTCTTCTTCCAGCTTCTTCTTGCGCAGTGAGGGCACCACGGCTAGCAGGGCAGCGATGCCACCCGCGGTCAGGAGGATCACGCTCGCCCAGTAGAGGAACCACACCCAGCTGAACCTGAGGTCGGCAAAGACCATGTTCTCCCCAGACAGCGCTACGAGTGCAGCGATGGCAGCCGAGTCGAGTGCCAGAGCGAAGCTCGCCTTGGCATCCACTTTGCCGGTCCAGTCCATCTGAGTGGAGTGGATTTGCCAGGCGTGTTCGGTTGGAGTGGTCATCAGTTCACGATCCATCCCCAGTTGGAGTACCGCACCGATGTCGATCGGCCGCCGACGTCTTTGATTTCCGTTCCGCTCCACATGCTTTTGGCGTCGCTGCCATATCCTGAGAAGCAGCTGTCGTAGTCGGCCGCGTCCCATACTCTATTGGTGATCCATGTGCGGGCGCCTTTCAAGTCGCTGAGCTTCGCCGCTATGTTGGGGGCGTCACCAATGGACACGAGGTCACTATTATTGCGGACACCTCCACGAACGATAAAAGCCTCACCGATGTCGATGCCGGTCCTGTGGCTGATCACCCAACTTCCATTGCGGTAATCATCAAGCCATATCCGCAATTCACTGTGGACCACCTTATCTACCAGCCACTTGATTTCAAGCGCAGCTCTCACGGCTTTGTCGGCCGCATTGCCCCCTACGAAGATGGCCATCACTCGGTCGCCATCAAAACTGCGAATCTCACCGCCGTGATAGCGCAGGGTTCTAGTGACTGTGGCAAGGTATGCACGAGCAATTTTGGCGGCCACCTCGGGTGTGAATCGGCGGGCCATGCCGCTGGAGTCCGCCATATCGGCGTAGAGGTAAACCGCGTCCAGATAGACGCCGCCGTTCTTAAGAGTGACGGTGTCAGTGGTCGGAACCGATCGGCCTACCCTTACGTCGAAGTCGGTATACAAAAGATCTAAAAGTTGCGATTTGTAGTCGTCCTTGCGCGTCACTATCGCATCCTCCGATGCTCGGTATTTTGCATTTACTTCTACTGTAGCGACGGCAACGGACACGGTGACCGCGGTGCTGAGATGCCCTAGTCTGAGAGGCTGACGCCGTCCCCACTGGGAGGGACATAGGCGCATCCCGCGAACAAGAGGGTAGTGAGTCACCTGGACATAGACGTCGAACTTGAAGCGCTGGTTCAAGCGTGGCCATCCCAGGCAAATAGGAGGCCATCACTTAGAATCCCTCGGGTGGCTAGCTTATTTGGCAAACGCAAACTTGAGGCTCTCGCTGAGGAAGTCAGCACGGAGGAGATCCAGAACAAGCTGGAGATCGTCCGTGGTTGGCACCAGGACTACCACCATGGGTCCCTGAAGGCCGACAAGGAGACGAGTCGCGAGCAGGCTTACAACTCCGACTTTTTCATCATGATCCTTGGCTACCAGGACAAGCCGGCCACACCCTTCACCTTCGAACCCAAGGCCACGACTGAGAAGAAGCGGGACTGCCCCCGGTTCACCTGACTCATGACTTGTGAGGATCTCTCCTCACAGTGAGGATGAACCTGTGCCCAAGCCCTACCCCGAGGAGTTCCGCCGCGACGTGGTGGCGGTGGCCCGTAAGCACGAGGCTCCGCTGTCCCAGATTGCCCGCGACTTCGGGCTTTCAGAAGCCACGCTCCATAACTGGTTGCGCAAAGCCGATGTCGACGACGGCGTCCGTCCCGGCGTGACGACGGCCGAGTCGGAGGAGTTGCGGGCGCTGAAACGGCGCAACCGGCTGCTCGAGCAGGAGAACGAGATCCTGCGCCGGGCCGCGGCGTTCAACGCCTAACGAGCTGCCCCCAAAATGACATACCCGCTGGTCCTCGATCTGGCCGCTGACGGGGTTCCCGTGGCGGTGACCTGCCGGGTGCTGGGTTTCTCCAAGCAGTCCTTTTATGAGTGGCGGGCCAAGCCCGTCACCGCCCGGGACTGGGATGACGCTCATCTGATCAACGCCGCGATGGCCATCCACGCCGACGACCCCGCCTTCGGCTACCGGTTCATCGCCGACGAGCTGCCCGATCACGGCATCACGGCTGGGGAGAACCGTGTCCAGCGCCTGTGCTCGGCCCAGCGCCTCTTCAGCGTCCACTCCAAGAAGCGGGGCTTGAATCGCCGGCCCGGTCCACCGGTCCACGACGACCTGGTGGAGCGGGATTTCACCGCCACCGCGCCCAACCGGCTGTGGCTGACCGATTTGACCGAGCATCGCACCGATGAGGGGAAGCTGTACCTCTGCGCGATCAAGGACGTCTACTCCAACCGCATCGTCGGCTACTCCCTCGACTCGAGGATGCAGGCGTCCCTGGCGGTCACAGCCCTGCGCAGCGCGGTGGCCCGCCGAGGCACGGTGACCGGATGCGTGGTTCATTCGGATAGGGGTAGTCAATTTCGCGCCCGGAAGTTCGTGCACGAGCTCGCCCACCATGGCCTCGTGGGCTCCATGGGGCGGGTCGGGGCATGTGGCGACAACGCCGCCATGGAATCGTTCTTCGCCCTACTCCAGAAGAACGTCCTGGACCGGCAACGCTGGTCCACCCGGGAGGACCTGCGGCTGTCGATCGTGACCTGGATCGAGAAGACCTATCACCGCCGGCGCAGGCAACGCCGTCTCGGTCGCCTCACGCCGGTCGAGTTTGAGACCATCAATCAACGCCTCCGAGCCGCCTGAAAACCATCAACCCCGAGAGTCAAGGAAAGTCGGGGCAGTCCCGGGACACCACTACCTTCACTTCCATCGACAAGGCCCCGGCTTCGCGGATGGCCCAGTCCAGGGCGCGGTCACTGAACTCGGACCCGTCGTAGCCCACTACGATTTGCTTTGCTTGCTCTACCATCACTATTGCTTTCCTTTCGTCGTCTTAAGCTCTTGTCCTGGGCTCTCGTATCGACCAGGCCGGGGCCTGGTGTCGGCCTCAGTGGAGGGAGATTCCTGTCAGTGACAGCACCAGGGTCCACATGCTGATGAAAGCCAGCAGGCCGGCGCTGTAGATGATCGAGGCCCGGAGGATTTCGCTCTCCCGCCCGGAGAGTCCGACGGCGCCGGCTGCGATCGCGATCGACTGGGGAGAGATGACCTTGGCGGCGGTACCCCCGGCCGTGTTGGCGGCCACTAACAGCGTTGAACCGACGCCGATCTCACTGGCTGTTGTTGCTTGCAGCTGAGCGAACAGGGTGTTGTTGTTCACGACCGATCCGGTGAGGAACACTCCGACCCACCCGATGATGGGCGCGAACAGGGGGAACAGGGGCCCGGCCGCCGACAGAGCGTTGCCGATGCTTGCTGAGCCTCCGGACAGGTTGGCGATGTTCGCCAGAACCAGGATCACACCGATCAGCACCAGTGCCTGCCACAGCTCACGGACCGTGCGTTGCAACTGTCCGAGGAACATCGATCCGGTGATCCTCGACGTGGTGAGGTAGGTCGCGAGCACTGCCAGCAGAAGCGCGGTGCCGGTCGCATTGATTGGGGTCCAGCTCCACGTGCTTGCAACGACGGCGCCGCCGGCCGTGGTGATCTGCTCGGTCACACCCGGAATGGGCAGGGTAAGCACGGACCAGTCCAACGCGCCTCCGGGAAGGAAGAACCCCTTGAAGTACGGGGTGCTCCACACGAAGACGAACGCCGTGAGGATGTAGAACGGGCTCCACGCAGCGACGACCTCACCCGGGGTGTGCCCCTCCACGGAGGACGCCTCGACGCCGTTCTCGCGGAAGATCCGCCGAGGCCGCCACACCCGCCCCAGAGCTGCCAGCGTCACCATGCCCAGCAGGCCCGGCACAATAGCGGCGAGCTCGGGTCCGAGGAAGATCAGGATGCCGGCCTGGCTGAGTGAGAACACTGTGGTCAGCGCCACGGTCGCCGGCCACGTTTCCCGCAGTCCACGCCAGCCGTCGAGGATGACCACCAGCAGGAAGGGGATGAGAAAGGTCAGTGGTTGCAGGATGAGAACCAGATCGCGGGAGAGCTCCATCACGTCCACCCCGCCGACCTGCGCGCCGACGATCACCGGGATGCCGACAGCACCGTAGGCCCCGGCGGCGAAATTGGCCACGAGGCTCACCATCGCGGCTTTGAGCGGCCGGAATCCTAATTGCACCAGCATGGCGGCGCAGATGGCGATCGGAACACCGAAACCTGCCACTCCTTCCAGGAACGCCCCGAAGGAAAAGCTGATCAGCAGAACCTGGATCCGTTGATCCGCTGAAATCTGCGCGATCGAAGAACGGATCACGTCGAATCGTCCGCTGGCGACCGCCAGTTTGTAGAGCCACACCGACATCACGATGATGTAGGCGATGGGCCAGATGGCGCTCAGCAGCCCCAGCAACCCTGCCCCGGCCACGGACGGTGCCGGCATCCCGAAGACCCACAGGGCCACAATCACTTCCAAAAGGAGAGCGATCCCTGCTGCTTTGATGCCCGTCATCTTGAACACGACTAGGCACAGCAAGAATGTCACGATCGGGAGTGCTGCTACGAAGGCTGACAGCCACAAGAGGCCTAAGGGATCAGTCGTCTGGGTCCACATCAGGGCACTTCCTCAAGCTTTCATATCTTTGCAGGCCGCCTTCCTGCCAGGGCACTGCGACAGGGGTGTGCCGGGAAAAGGGCGGAGATGATTCACCGTCGTAACAGGCGGAACGACGAGTCGAGCGATGGGTCCGGTGACGGCCGGTCAGTTGCGCAGCGAGTCCAAGACGCCGGCCAGGGCGTCGGAGGAGCGATGAAGGAGCTGAAGCTCCTCCTGCGAGAACGGCGTGTTCGGAATCGGCGTGGCTCCGGTGGAACCCACGACGGAGGGAACCGACAGCGCTATTCCGTCGATGCCGTGAAAGTCCTCCAAGACCGTGCTCACAGGCAGCACCGCCTTCTCATCCTGCAGGACTGCTTCGACGATGCGGGCGCTGGACAGGCCGATCGCGTTGTTCGTCGCCCCTTTGCCCTTGATCACCTTATAAGCGGCATCACGGACGTCGGTGGCGATGTGGTCCAGTTCCTCGACGGTCAGGCGGGGGTGGTCCTCTGTCTCCCAGTCCAGGATCGGGACGGGGCCGATCCTGGCTTCCGACCACAGAGGGAACTCCGTGTCCCCGTGCTCGCCCACGATGAAGGCATGAATGCTGCTGGTGTTCACCCCGACGCGCTGGGCCAGCTTCCACCGCAGCCGCGAGGTGTCGAGCACCGTGCCGGAGGAGAAGATCCGGTTCCGCGGCAGGCCCGAGGCCTCTGCCGCGAGCACCGTGAGCACATCGCAGGGATTGGTCACCAGGACGTAGACGGCATCGGGGGCGACTTTGAGCAGATCAGGCATCATCCCGGAGATGATGTCGGCGTTGACCGAGGCGAGTTCGGTGCGCGACTGTCCCGGCTTCTGCTTGGCGCCTGCGGTGACCACGACCACCTGAGACCCCTCGACCACCGACAGATCGGATCCGCCGGTGATGTCGCTCGCGCCGGTGAACTGGGTCCCGTGCGCAAGGTCGAGCACCTCAGCCTCAACTTTTTCAGTGGCGATGTCGTAAAGAGCGACATGTCGGGCGGATCCTCGGATCAGGGCGGCATAGGCGATGCTGGTCCCTACACTTCCAGCTCCGACGACTGTTAGTTTCGAGTTCCGCATATTCCTCATACCTGAATAATATCCCTGGACGAGGAAGGTGCGGAAATCCCTTCAATCTGTCGGAACCTTAACGTTGCAGGCCATGAGATCGGTCACAATTAATTCACTGGAAAATCACCTCTAGGTATAATCAACACTCCTTTAACTTGTGTTCATGTCCTCATTTATACTTGGGTCCGATGTCGGGTATGAGTCCATCGGTTCGGCCCCCGCACCATTTGCTCCAAGCGCAGCAGTTTCTGCTCCGGCGGCGCCGACGCTTCCGTCTCCGGATCCTGTACTGGCCGCTCCGGCTCTGATGGGCAACTGCTCCACCGCCCACGTGGTTTGGGCGCGTCGATCTCCGTCAGTCCACCGGGCTACGGTCTCGACCTGGACCGTGACAGCGACACAGGAGCCAGAGAGCATTCAACCTGCGGCCAGGTCTTCCTGATCATGGCCAGGGGCAAGGCCCTGTACCCTGGATCGATTGCGGGGCCTTGCCCCTCGAGGTTTGATTTGTCCTCCATCCCTGCAGCCTTTGTAGGACTTGCCTGACATCCATTGGACCCAGGGCTACATGCGCATGGACCGTGGTGTAGCGGCGGAAGGGAGAGTATCTATCGGCAGAGAGGTCAGTGAGCCGCGTAGTAGGCGTCTTTGACGAACTGGTGAATGCGTCCGCCGTTGGAGACCGGGTGGCCGTTCTCCTTCGCTCAGGCCCGGATCTTCGCCGAGTCCAGGTCGCTGCTCGTGGAGCGGCCCCAGGCGCCACGGGCCCCAGTGATGCGGGTGGTCTTGCGACTGGCAGCGGCATAGGGATGCAGCACCTCGCGCAGTTTCTGCGCGTTGTCGTCGGAGAGGTCGATCTCGTAGTCCTTGCGGTCTAGGGCGAAAGTCACGGTGTGCTCGGCGGGGCCACCGTCGAGGTCGTCCTCAAGGTGCACTTTAACCTTCCGAGCTATCAGATACATTCCTTTCCTTTACCGAGCGGGGAAGCGGCGGTGCCGGTGTGTCACTCAGCAGGTCCGGAATTATCTGTGGCCAGTGAGTCAATTACAGAATCTTCGACTGAGGAATCATTCTCGCCAGCAGAATCTACCAATGCCGTGCTCTTGGTGCGGTTACCGGTGATAACCGTACCTTGTGCGGATAAATCCACGCAGAGCATGGTGTTCTCCACAAAAGGCTTCCACCGCCTTGTAACGGTGGTGTCGATCCCGTATGGGCGGTGAAGGCAGTCGCGGAGACAATGGCCTGTCCGGGGCCGCGCTTGGAGCTGTTGCGCACCGCGTGGGTGTGGGGTGAGGAGTCATCGGCGGCGCGTAGGGCCATGACCTGCCGTTCGCGGTCGTGGAGCAGTTCCACGGTTTCGGCGTTGTTCACGAGGTGGTGGGCGGCCTTGTTCAGCGAGATCACGCCGCGCTTCTGGATCGTCACGCTGGGCGCCTTGGCCAGCGGGGTCATCCTCTTGTCAAACACCTTGAAGCCCATAATTCTTCCCGTAGTCAACGGATGCAAAGCACAATATGAATTGTATTCATTGCAGCGTATAGCTGCACACGCATTGCAGCCGTGCGTCACGGCGTCTTAGAAGGCATGGGTTATGAGGGGTTTGAGTTGCGAGACGCCGCCATTTGTTGGCAGAGGGAGTTTTGGGGCCTTCACGGGTGAGTGTGGGTGGAGTATTCCGGTCAGAGTTGATGACCGTTCCTGGTCTCGGCGACTGTCCAGACATACGCGTCTACCGCGGCCTAGGTGCAGTTGGAGGCCCTGGGCCTATTCTCGGGGTCGCCGCGCGGGGGCGGGGGCTGGATCCTGGGGGTGGGTAGGGATGGTTCAGGGGTTTGAGGGTGGCCTGGGGCTGGATGGCTGTGTGGGCCAGGCCGCTGGTGCTGGGAACGCGTCAGTGAGCATGTGCTGCAACCGCCCGATAGCGCTGGGGGACCAGTTCAGTTGGAGAGCCAGAGCGAGCAACTCCTCGGTGGTGAACACGCACCCCTGGCCCTGCAGATGACGTATCCCTGCGACGATGCCGTGAAGCGTTGAGGGCTCGTTCGCGGGAGAAGTGGCGACGAGGCGGTGGGTGAAGTACACCATGGCCCGGCGCACAGTGGCATCGGGCAGGAGGGGCTGCAGCGGGGTCAGGACGTGTCCGGCCAGGTGTCGGGGGGTGAAGGCGTCCACCCACGGGCTGAGAGGGATGTTCTCGGCGGCGAGGGCCAGGACCGCGCAGGTGATGGGTAGCTGCTCGGCGGCGGCCAGGGTCGGCAAGTCCGGGGCGTAGGCGATGACGGGTCCGGTGAAACCGGCCAATGGCCGTTGGTCGGTGGCGGTCTCGATGGTGACGCCGCGCGCACGCAATCGGTGCAACGCACGGTGCTGCGCATGGGCGGGGGTGGGTACCAGGATCCCGATCCGGTTCCATCGGCCTTCTGGATGGTGTTGGAACGCCCACTTCAAGGCCGGCAGCAGCCCGTCTTCCGGGGGTACCGGGGCGGCGATGTAGGCCCGGGTTCGCTCGGGAGCTGAGCCAGAACAATTGGGAACGGGACGTATGGGTGCGGGGGGCATGGGGGGGGGGGGGGGGCTTCCTGCGCGGCAGGCCGACCCAAAGAGGGGCCGAGGGGGCACTAATTGATCAGTTTACTGGCGCATCACGGGGATGCCCCAAGACTTCGGTTATGCACCCACCGCCGGGGACGGCAGTCCACCGCTTCCGCCGTTTCGCGGAGGATCCATTCCGAGAGTTGTCCGGCAGGGATGAGGATGGTGCCCGGTGTTGGGTGGTGGGTGTGGTGCCGGGGCGGTGGTGTGGCGTTCTGGGTGTGGTGGGCGTTCAGTGATGCCGTGTAGCCGGCGGCCAGTGCGGTTCTCCAGCGGGGGTAGTCCGCGTAGCAGGGGGCGTCGGGGTCGGTGAGGTGTGCTTCCAGCCATCGTGCTGATGTGTGATGCGGCGTGGATGCGCGGCTGGGTGGTGGGGCGGGTAGCCGGTGTTGGTGCAGCACCGTGGTGATGTCGGCGCTGTTGCCTGTGGTGGTGGTGATCAGGGGGTAGTAGGTCGCGGTCCATTCCGTGGGGGTGTGGGGGTGCAGCTCGACGGCGAAGCGCAGGGGGCAGGGGTGGTCATGGGGTGTTTCTGTTCACCGCTGATCGGTGGTGACTGTGTGCCGGCCACGGGTGTGGGCTCGGTGTCCTGTGTGTTCCGCCCAGACTGGTGTGGGGTGCGCCGGAGGGTTAGTGGGTGGGGGTGGCGGTGATGACGACGTTCTTGCCCCAGGGGTCGTGGGTGTAGCAGCTGATGATCACCAGTCGTTGCGGGGTGATCTGCCAGATGTCGCTGTTCTTGAGGGTGTTCTTGTCGTGGGTGGTGACTGCGTCCACGGTGTAGTCGATGGTGCCGGTCTGGGTGCCGAGGGTGATGGTGTCCCCGGGGTTCAGGTGGGTGCTGAGCCGGTCGAAGGGGGCTTCGGTGCCTTCCCAGCTGTGCCCGGTGAGGTAGGTGGTGTTCGTGGATCCGGCTCCGGGGGTGCCGTAGGTGGTCAGCCAGTAGGCGTCCATGGTCATCGGGGGCACGATCGACTGGTTGGCCAGCTCGGCGGTGGTCGGGGCCAGTGGCAGGATCGGCTGGTCGATGCCGGCGGCGGGCACGGTGAGGTGGACCGGGGCGGAGGCCGCCGGCTGGGCTCGGGCCGGTTCGGGTGCCGGTGGGGTGGGTGCCGGTGAGGGCGTCACCGCGGGAGCCGCCCGGGAAGGTGCGGGGGAGGGCGAGACGGATGCTGTGGGTGCCGTCGAGTCCGCACCCTCGGCCCCGATGGGGTCGGGGGCGGGGGTGGTGCTGTGGGTGGCCGGTGGCGCCGTGGCAGTCGCTTCGGTATCAGGACCGGGCCCGAGGCCGAGGTGCCCGCCGATCCCGAGCAGCACGGCCGCGGCCAGGGTGGTGATGACGGGCAGGGCACGGGTGCGCCGGGGCTGGTGGGGTGCTGTGGTGGCGCCGTGCTGGTGTTTGTCGTGCTGATGGCCCATCTGGTGCCCCCCGAGGGCTGGTGGTGTGGCTCCGGGCGCCGGCCGGGGTGGCCGGCGCCCGGAGGGTCACGACGGTGGCGGGTGGGGTGCAGGAGCGACCCACCCGCCGTGGTGGTTAGCTGCCGGTGGTGTGCCGGCGGCGCAGCACCAGCCCGGTCGCGGCGAGCAGCCCGGCCCCGGTCAGCGCGATCACGCCCAGGTGGTTCTCGGAGCCGGCGCCGGTGGTCGTGCTGGGGGTGGTGCCGGCGGTCTGGACGTTCATGCCCTGGTTGGTGGTCTCCATGGAGGAGCCGGGCACCCAGTGCACCGGGGAGGTGCCCGGGGACCACGGGGCACCCGGGGCGGCGGTGGGGCCGGTGACCAGGCCTTCGTCCACGTCGACGTTGATGCCGGCCCCTGTGCCGGCGCAGGCTGCCAGGGCTGCATCGAAGAGAGCTTCCAGCTCCTCGACATCGACCCCGACCTCGCCCAGGGCCAGGCGGACCTCGGCGAGGTCCTCGACGGCGGCGTCCAGGGCCAGCTGCGCCTCGACGGCGGCGGCCACGGCCGTCTCCACGGCCACTTCGGCATCGGCCACGGCGGTCTCGGCGTCCTCGACCGCGGCCAGCAGCTCCAGCTGGGCGTCGAGTTCGGCCTGCGCGGCGTCGAACTCGGCCTGGGCGGCAGCCTGGATCTCCTCGGCGGCGGTCACCTCCGCCCGGGCCTCGAGCAGCGATTCCGGCTCCACCTGCGCGTCCTCCAGGGCCACCTGCGCCTGGGCCACCGCGGCGGCGGCGGCCTCGGCCTCGGCCTGTGCGGCGTCGCGGTCGGTGACTGCCACCTCCAGGGCGGCCTGGGCATCGGCGACGGACCCGGCCTCCTCCACGGCCGCGGTCGCCTCGACCACCGCGGCCGCGGCGGCCTGCGCGTCCGCCTCGGCGGTCGCCAGTTCCGCCTGGGCGGTCTCCACCGCGGCGGCGGCCTCAGCGGCGGCGGCCACGGCGGCGTCCAGCTGCGTCTGCGCGTCGGCGGTGACACCGGCGGCCAGATCCACCTCGGCCTGGGCGGCATCGGCCTCGTCCTGGGCGACCCCAACGGTCAGGGCCGCATCGGCGGCAACGGCCACCGCGGCATCCAGATCGGCCTGGGCGGTGACTACCGCAGCGACCGCGGCCTCCACGGCCGCAGTGGCCTCCTCCACGGCCAGCTCGGCGGCGGCGATCGCATCGGCGTCCCCATCGGCCACCGCCGCGGTCAGCGCCACCGTGGCATCGGCCAGGGCTGCCTCGGCATCGGCCTGCACCCCCAGGGCCGCATCCACCGCGACGTCAGCGGCAGCAACCGCGGCATCGGCCTGCACCTGAGCGTCCAGGGCGAGCTGCAGCTCGCCCAGCTCCACCTCCAGGGCGGCCTGCGCCTCGGCCTGCACCGCCGCCGCCGCATCCAGGGCGTCCTGGGCGGTGCCGACCGCCGCGTCGGCCTCGACCTGCACGGCCAGGGCCGCGTCCAGGGCGTCCTGGGCCGGTGCGACCGCCGCGTCGGCCTCGACCTGAGCGGCCAGGGCGGCCTCCAGGGCCTGCTGCGCGGTCACCGCGGCCTCCAGGTCGGCCTCGGCCTCCAGCACCGCCTCATCGGCTGCCGCCAGTTCGGCGTCGGCCTCGACCTGCGCGGCCAGAGCGGTCTCCAGATCGGCCTCGGCGGCGGCGACGACCTCGTTGTAGGCGGCCACCTCGGCCTCCAGCACGGCCTCAGCCTCCGCCAGGGCCGCGTTCGCCTCATCCAGCTCGGCCTGGGCGGCGTCCCGGGCCGCCTCAGCGGACTCGATGTCCACCTCGGCGGCGGCCTCCACCGCAGCCTCCAGCTCCGCCACCGCCACCTCCAGGGCGGTCGCGGCGTCCAGGGCCGCCTGCGCCCGGGCATCACGCTCGGCCTGAGCGGCCACCACGACGTCGACGGCGGCCTCGAGCTCATCGACGAGCTCAGCCTCGATCCCGGCCTGCTCCAGGCCCGCCTGCAGCGCAGCATCGGCGGCCAGGCACTGCGGGTCACCCACCGCGGCCGACGCCGGGGCAGCCGTGAGGAACACACCACCAGAGGCCAGTGCGGCCGCGGTACCGGTAGCGAAAAGCTTCTTACCAAAGTTCATGATCGCTCTTATCTGATACTGGGCAACCCAACCGGGGGGGGGAAGGACGCCACGAACGGGGGGTAACGAAAGCAAACTTTGCTTTCGTGTAGCCCACTGTACAAAAGTCACCGTGCTGTGGGTCACTTAGGGGTCATATGACGTCCATGAGACGCGAAAAAGGGTGCTGTTCCGGGCCTCCACCAGGGGATACGGCCCCACCTGCCCTTTCCAGAGAAAGCCCTCAGGTGCAGGACGTCCCCTGATCAGGGGACGTGCCGACAGTGTTTCTTCGCAATGAGGGGCTGATGACGCGTTGTCGGGCCCCGGACCGCAGCCCGCACCGGTAAATCCTTGGTAGGCGGCTGCGTCGCGGTGGTCGTGGCAGGTCGTGGAGCGTCACACACCCCAGTACGGGCGATCCGGGCCACTAGGGTGGCCCTGGCCCCCCACTGCCATCGACAGAAGAAGTGCAGCGGAAGGACAGGCTCCCATGGACGCACCCCAGTCATCCCAGGCGCGGGACGCGGTGCTCACCACCGCCAACGTCGCCGACGGCCAGGTGATCACCGGCCGGGACATGGACCTAGGTGGGCTTTGCCGGGTGGTCACCACGGTCATCGACGACGATGCCGTGCTTTACGGAGAGTTCACCGTCGATGCGGAGCTGCTCCACGTCCACGACCCGGGGCAGGTGCAGCACCACCCGGCTGCCCTGTGCGGGATTGTGGAGGACTGGGACGGACCCCACGACGGCACGGTGACCCTGAGCGCCTACGTCTATGTCCACACTCACGAACACGGCGCACTGGGACTGAGCTTGCCGGCAGCCCTGCAGGTGCTCAACGACATCCGCCGGCAATGCGTGTCCTACCTGCGCAAGGGAACAGCCCAGCCGTAAGGGGAGTGTCCCCGCTCTGCTGAGCGGGGGCACTTCGGCGCCCAGTGGGGGAGGTCGGTCTCCTGTCACGTGGGCCAGGGGCGCCCCGAGGCCAGCAGAGTCTATGTTCTCAGCTGCAGGCATGGTCGGCGGTGGGAAAGCTGTGTTCGGTGGTGATGGGGGCGGGCCCTGCCAGTCGGGGGATGCGGCAGGGCCCGTCCGGTGTCATCCGCACGGGGGATGCGGGCACCACCGCCGCAGGAAATGCCCGGACCAGGAGCTCTCCGAACACGGAGAGACTGAGTGGGGGACTGATCGCGAACCATCTGCGGCGGTGGCCTCACGATACGCCCTATGTGCATGGGTTTACATGGGTGTTGTTAATGTGACGACTTCCCGGGAAATGCCACCGAACACCTGAGCAGGAATGGTGTCCGCCTCGTCGATCAGTCCACACTGGGCCCCCGGGGGTGCAGTGCTCACACCATGGCCTTCGGGGGAGGGGCCGGGCGCTGCGCCCGGCCCCTCTTGCCCGCAATGACCGCTCACGAGACCCCGCCTTTTCATTTTCCTGGTCTGCAGACCGAGAGGGAGTCAGGCGCGAGGTCCTTTGTCTCGTGCAGGAGAAGCCGGCCCACCGGCCATGCTGCTCCCCGGCTGTCAAAACATCGGCATATCGGGATTCTTGATGTGCTGGAGACGAAAGCGCCCCGCCCGCAAGAGGGCAGGGGCGCTTCGGTGCGCCGTCGGCGCACAGCTAGGCGTGGTCGGACTGGGCGACGGGCGCCTCCCCCCAGAGGCGCCCTCCGAACCTGTTCAAGCCCCCCGGCTCGAATGGCCTAGCCGTTCAGAAGCCAACGCTCCAGGTGCCAGGAAACCCAGTGGCCGTCTCGCATCACGGACAAATTGCTCTGACTAGGCAAAATAACCCGCTGCCCGCTCCCGAACAGAACGCTCACTCCAGCGCAGCCTCAACACCGTCCCCCTAACTTGGGACAAAGCATAAACCCTTACCCACGTGCGGCGACATCTACACAAGGTGCCTGGACTGGACCTGGATTTGGGTGCGATGTCCTGCGGCGGACAAGACAAAGAAAGGCCTTTCGGGGCAGGCACTCAGTGGGCTGCGTAGTAGGCGTCCTTGATGGTCTGGTGGATGCGGCCGCGGTCGGAGACTTCGTGGCCGTTTTCCTTGGCCCCAGCGCGGATCTTGGCGGTGTCCGGATCGCCGCTGGAGGCGCGGGTGCGGGCACCGCGAGAGCCCCCGCCGCGGGTGGTTTTGCGGCCGGTGGCCACGAAGGGGCGCAAGGCTTCGCGCAGCTTCTCGGCGTTGGCCTGGGAGAGGTCGATCTCGTAGTCCTTGCCGTCCATAGCGAAGGTGAGGGTGGTGTCGGCGGGTCCGCCGTCGAGGTCGTCCTCGAGATGCACTTCGACTCTCTGGGCCATGGGTGGGGATGCCTTTCGGATGAAGGGTCGTAAAACAGCGCTGTACTGGCGTGCGGCTGGTCAGGAGTTGTCGGTGGTGTCTTCGCCGGCTGGGTCGTCCTGGGCAGCGATGGTGTCGATATCTTCCATCGGGTCTGCGGTCTCGGCGTCTTGGGCCGGTGCCGTGGACTTGGTGCGGTTGCCGGTGATGACCGTGCCTTCCTGGGTCAGGTCCACGCAGAGCATGCCGTCCTCGATAAAGGGCTTCCATCGCCTGGTGGCAGTGGTATCGATGCCGTAGTGCTGTGTAAAGGCGGTGGCCGAGACGATGGCTTGGCCGGGGCCGCGCTTGGAACCGTTACGGACCGCATAGGCGTGCGGGGAGGAGTCATCGGCGGCACGCAGGGCTATGATCTGCCGTTCCCGGTCGTAGAGCAGCTCCACCGTCTCGGCATTGTCCACCAAGTCGTGGGCGGCCTTGTTCAGCGAAATCACACCACGCTTCTGGATCGTGACGCTGGGCGCCTTCGCCAGTGGAGTCATCCTCTTATCAAAGACCTCGAACGGCATGCTTTCTCCTATAGTCAGCGAAACCAGGACAGGGTATGCATCGTATTCATTGCATTGTATGCCTGCATGCTCACTGTGCTCGTGCAACGATGCGTCTTGGAAGGCATGGGATGCGAGACGTCTCGTCCCAGGAATTTTCCGTTGTGATTTTTCGCGGATTCCCGCGACTTGCTGAGTCTTGCAACCATGTACTTTATCTATGTGCCTAGAATCGCGTAGTGGACATTGGTTGCGAGACAGATGGGGTGGACGTGGGGAAGTTGATCGGGTATGCACGTGTTTCGACGCGGCAGCAGGACGCGGACCGTCAAGTGTCTGATCTGTTGGTTGCCGGCGTGCGGCGTGATGACCTCTATGTTGATCATGGAGTGTCTGGAGCTCATGCTTCGCGTCCGCAGTTTGACAAGGCGGTGGCCGCCCTCGAGGAGGGCGACACGTTGGTGCTCACGACCCTGGACCGTCTGGGGCGCTCGACCCAGAACATGTTGGCTTTTGCCGAGGCGCTGCGGAGCAGAGGTTCCGGTCTGCGGGTGTTGAATCTTGGTGGGGGAGACGTGGACACTCACACCCCGATGGGCTCGATGGTGTTCACCGTGATGGCGGCCTTGGCGCAGATGGAGCTAGGGCGTGTCTGACAATGAGTCCAGGGGCCGGCTGACACCTTGGAAGGCATGTCCCGGTTCCACATCCTCTCTGATGCTCAGTGGGAGCTGATCGCCCCGATGCTCCCTACTCGCACAGGCCGGCAGGGCAGGCCGTTCTCGGATGCGCGGATGATGGTCGAGGCCATCATCTACCGGTACCGGTGCGGGATCGCCTGGCGCGATCTGCCCAAGGTCTTCGGTCCGTGGCAGACCGTGTGGACCTGGCATCGACGCATGGCCGAAGAAGGCACCTGGGACACGGTGCTGGCAACACTGACCGCCGCCGCGGACGGGGAAGGCCTGATCGACTGGTCGGTGGCGGTGGACTCCACGATCGCCCGGGCACATCAGCACGCCACGAACACCACCCGCCACACAGGGGGATGGATCGAACTACAAGAATCCGCGTGAAGAGCCGGCCGATCGCGGCATCGGACGTTCTCGCGGCGGGCTGAGCACGAAGATCCATCAGCTCGTCGACGGTGCAGGGCTGCCACTGGTCAGCCTGATCACCCCTGGCCAAGCAGGAGACTCGCCCATGCTGCTGCCGCTGCTGGAACAGCTGCGTGTGACCCGGCCGGCAGGTCGGCCCCGCACCCGCCCGGACGCGGTCCTGGGCGACAAGGCGTACTCATCACGGGCGATCCGCACCCATCTGCGCACTCGTGGCATCAAGACCGTGATCCCCGAGCCGGCGGACCAACAGGGCCACCGGAAACGCCGGGGCTCCCACGGTGGGCGGCCCGTGGGCCTCGACGCGGCCGCCTACAAGGGCCGCAACGTCATCGAGCGCCAGTACGCCCAACTCAAGCAGTGGCGCGGGCTGGCAACCCGGTATGACAAGTACGCGATCGTCTACCGGGCCGCGGTGATCCTGAAGGCGGTGCTCGCGTGGTCCAAACGATTGTCAGACACGCCCTAGAGGTCAAGCGGGAGCGGATCACGGACTCGGTGGCCAAGCGCCGGGCTGCCGGCATGGACTTGGGTGGGCGTCGTCCGGTCTTCACTGATTCCCAGATCCGTAACGCACTCCGGCTCGTCGAGGCGGGTGAGCCAGTCACCCAAGTGGTCTGCGATCTGGGGATGTCCAGGGCGACGTTCTATCGGCGCGTCCGAGAGCTGTCGACACCGGCGGGCTGAGGGGGCGTGGTGGTGTTTCCACCGCACCGTCGGTGATGCGTAGGCGCGTGGAGAAGCCTCCGTCAGAGTTTTCCGGGGGTGGCTGGGGGTGGCTGCTGGAAGATGCGGTTCTCGTCGGTGGAGAACATTCTCCGTTCGCCGGTTCCCAGTGCTCGGGCCTACACCACGCGGAGGAGTGGCATGGTCTCCTCGACGAGTCCGCGGTAGTAGAGGTCACCGACAAGGTGGACGTCGATGCGATCACCTGCCTGCAGCACGGTGCAGTCCTCCACGAGGACTGGGACTGGGCCGGGGACGGGGTCGGGGCTGGTCATGGTGGCGGTGCCTTTCGTCGGCGCCTATGGGCTGGGGTGCGGCCTCGGGGTGGTCAGCCGGGACGCGGTGAGCACATGCTGGGTGGTCGTCCCGATCTGGTGCGCTCAGTGGTGCGGTGTCGACGCGGGGTGTTCTCGGCCTGGAACGCGTATGGGTCCCCCACGGCGGAGGCCGGTCGCGGCCGGCTGGAGCCGGAGGTTTTGGAGGTGTCCGTCAGCAGTCGGGCAGGGTGGGTCTGGGATGGCTCGTTCGGGCGGTCCCGTGCTGGTGGCACCGTTCGGTGGGCGGCGGTCAAGAGTCCTGGGTGGTGCGGGAGTCTGGGGGCCGCTCTTTAGCGGTGATCGCTGAGTTCGAAGAACCAGATGATGTGGTGGCGCAGGGCTTCGGCGGCGTCTGCGCCTCGGCGCTGCTGGAAGGCCTCCAGGATGTTCTTGTGCTGTTCCTGGAGGGTGTGGCGTACCTGCGGCCAGTCCGCCAGGCCGGCGACGGTCTCCTGGACGTAGCCGATGGTGGCCTGGCGCAGCGAGGCCATGATGGTCTCGACCACCACGTTGCCGGCCAGGGAGGCGAGCAGGATGTGGAACTGCGCGTCGTGGGCGTGGAAGCGCTCGTCCGGCAGGTCCGGGTCGTCCATGGCGGCCACCAGTTCGGTGGCCTGGTCAAGTATCGCGGTGCGCTCGGGGGTGTCCGGGGCGGTGGCGGCTTCGTGGGCGGACTGGGTTTCGAGCAGCAGCCGGGTCTGCACCAGATCGCCGATGCGCAGGGACCGGTTGGCCACGTGCATCCGCAGCGCCCAGCCGAGGGCGGCCGAGGGGTCCGAGATGACGATCGCCCCGGCGTTGGGCCCGGACCCGGTGGAGGAGCGGACCAGGCCCATGGCGTCGAGGACCCGGAATGCTTCGCGGACCGAGGCGCGGGAGATCCCGAACTCTTCGGCCAGGTGGCGCTCTGCGGGCAGTCTGTCGCCCACCGAGATCTCGCCCGAGCGCAGTCGTTCTTCGAGCCAGTCGAGGACGAGGGTGTAGGTGCGTGTGGGCGCGGGCACGAGGGGCTCCTGGAGGGTAGATGGGGAACCAAACCATTCTAGAGAGACCCCGGGGGCTGCAGGCGTGGGGCCGGCGCCGGTCATGAGCCCGGCCCCATGTGCCGGGCTCAAACCCGGAGTTCGTTCTTGGTGGGGGCGTCCTGGCGCCACAGTCGGGCGGCGATAAGGGCCAGTCCGGCGATGAGGGCCACCAGCATGATGGTGCCCAGGTTCAGGCCCACCCCGTGGATGAACAGGTAGGCGATCGCGCCGCCGGCGAGGCAGTAGTAGGTGGTGACGATGATGGTCTTGCGCAGCAGATCACCTTCACGCCCGAGCAGGCCCACGGTGGCCGAGGCGGCCACGATGTTGTGGATCGCGATCGGGTTGCCACCGGCCCCGCCCACGGCCTGGGCGGCCACGACGAGTTCGGGACGGTCCAGACCGATCGCGGCGCCGGTGGAGAACTGGAACTGGGAGAACGTCAGGTTGGACACGGTGTTGGACCCGGCCACGAAGGCACCCAGCGCGCCGATCCAGGGGGCGATCACGGGCCAGGAGCTGCCCGAGATCGCGGCGGCGCCCTCGGCGAGGGTGACCGGCATGCTGGAGAGCCCGGACTCGTTGAGGGCCGGGCCGGACTGGATGAGGACCCGGACCAGGGGCACGGCGAAGAGCAGGGCGGCGGCGGTGCCGGCGAGCTGGCCGGCGGAGATCTTGAGGGTCTGGGCGATCTCGCGGGAGTTCATCCGGTGCAGCAGGTAGGCGAAGGCCGAGGCGAGGATCAGCACGAACCCGGGCAGGTAGAAGGGCTGGACGGTGGTGGTGATCTCGGTGCCCAGGATGTTCTCGAAGGGGATCGCCAGACCGGTCAGCCATTCCTTCAGCGGGGCGATGACACGGGTGGCCACCAGCAGCCCCGCCATCAGGGCGTAGGGGGCCCAGGCGCGGACCGTGCTCATGTGCGTGGAGACGTCGGTGGCCTCGGCCGGTTCGATGGTGCCCATCCAGCGGGTGGGCCAGTCGGCGCGGGGGCCGAACTGGAAGGTGTCCTTGGGCATGAGGAAGCCGCGGCTGGAGGTGTACATCACCAGCACCATGCCGAGGAGCCCGCCGAACATGGAGGGGAACTCGGGGCCGAGGAAGCGGGCGACCAGCACGTAGGGGACGGTCATGGCCAGGGAGGCGTACACGGCGAAGGGCCACACGGCCAGCCCGTCGCGGAAGCGCCGCTCGGGGCCGAAGAACCCGGTGAGTAGGGTGACGAGAATCAGCGGGATGAGGATGCCCACGATGGCGTGGATGGCCGCGGTGTAGAAGCCGATCGAGTTGATGAACTCGGGCATGGTCACACCCAGGACCTCGACGCGCTGAGCGACCGCGGGGTCCCCGCCCAGGCCGTTGGCGACCCCGACGAGGATGGGGGTGCCGACCGCCCCGAAGCTGACCGGGGTGGACTGGACGATGAGGCCGATCATGACGGCGGCCATCGCGGGGAAGCCCATGGCCAGCAGCAGCGGGGCCACCACCGCGGCGGTGGTGCCGAAGCCAGAGACGCCCTCGATGAACGAGCCGAAGAGCCAGCCGATGATGATGGCCTGGATCCGCCGGTCGGCGGAGATGTTGTTGAAGCCGGCGCGGATGGTGGCCATGGCCCCGCCCACGGTGAGGGTGGCGAGCAGCAGCAGGGCGCCGAAGACGATGTAGAGCATGGTGATGGCCACGATGAGGCCTTCGACGGTGGCGGCCAGCACCCCGGTGAAGCTCATCTGCCACACCACCAGAGCCACGATGACGGCGGCGAAGTAGCCCACCGGCATCGCGAACTTCGCCGGCCAGCGGAACCCGGCCAACAGCACACCCACCAACAGCAGGGGCAGCAGAGCCAACAGGCTCAGAACAGCGAGATTGTCCATGGACAGATCCTTTCTGGGCCCTGCCCCGCAGGATCACGGGTGACGGGGCGGGCCGGGTGCGTGGTACGGGCTGGGTCAAAGTTTCCGGGACGCGACGCGCAGCTCGTGCCGGCCCCAGTGGCCTCGATGCGCCTTTCGATGAGTTCCGGAAAAGCAGCACAGACCTTGGTGTCTGTCGGGTGGCCGGTCGGGTTCCCCGCACCCCAGCGCGAGAAGAACCAGACATGCCATCACCGTATGGTCGGACCACAATGGTCTGACCACGAAGAGTACATGACCCAGATCACACCACCAACCCTTCGGCGCAATGTTTTCGCCGCCTGCCGCCCTGGTTGTGTGGTGCGGCTCATAGTCCTACTATGGTCAGACCACAGGTGGTGCGGTGTTCTCGCATCGACCCTTTTTCTTCTTCTTTCGTCCTTGTTCTCCTGTCCCCCGGAGGTCCCATGAGAATCGCCCTGTTCGCCACGTGCATCGTGGACGCGATGTATCCGCGGGTCGCGCTGGCCACCGTGCGGGTGCTCGAGCGGCTCGGCCACGAGGTGGTGTTCCCGCCCGGCCAGGGCTGCTGCTCCCAGATGCACGTCAACAGCGGCTACTTCGACGACGCCCTGCCCGTGGTCCGCAACCACGTGAAGGCCTTCACCGCCGCGGACTACGACGTGGCCGTGGCACCCTCCGGCTCCTGCGTCGCCTCCCTGGGCCACCAGCAGCCGATGATCGCCCGCGCCGGCGGGGACGAGGAGCTGGCGGCGGCCGCCGCAGCCGTCGCCGGGAACACCTACGAGCTCTCGCAGCTGCTGACCGACGTGCTCGGCGTGCGCGACGCGGCCGCGCAGCTCGGCTCCTGGTTCCCGCACCGGGTGACCTACCACCCGTCCTGCCACGGGATGCGGCTGCTGCGCCTGGGCGACCGGCAGAAGGACCTGGTCGCCTCGGTCGGCGGTCTCGACCTCGTGGAGCTGCCCGACGCCGAGGAGTGCTGCGGCTTCGGCGGGACCTTCTCCTTCAAGAACCCGGACGTCTCCGCCGCGATGGCCGAGGAGAAGATCGACAACATCGTCTCCACCGGGGCCGAGCTGTGCACCGGGGGGGACGCCTCCTGCCTGATGCACCTGGGCGGGGCCATGGCCCGCCGGGGAACGGGGCCGGGCACCGTCCACTTCGCCGAGATCCTCGCGTCCACCCGCGAGAACCCGCTGGAGGTCTCCGGACCGGTCGAGCTGTCGATCCCGAAGAGCAGGGGGCGGGGTGGGTGCACGTCGGCGCGTTCCTCGGCCGCGGGTCCTGCGAGTCCGGCTTCCTCGTCCGTTTCGTCCCACACCACCGGAGGCGCCCGATGACCCGTCGTATTGCACTGGGGATGCCTGCTGTGCGTCCCGTCCACGGGCAGGGGAATCTGCACGCGTCCACCGCGTTCCCCGCCGCGGCGAAGGCCGAGATGGGCAACACGCAGATGCGCGCCAACATCCGCCACGCCACCCACACGATCCGCGGCAAGCGCGCCGCGGTGGCCGGGGAGCTCCCCGACTGGGAGGAGCTGCGCTCGGCCGGCTCCGCGCTCAAGGAGCAGGTCATGGCGGACCTGCCGCACCTGCTCGAGGAGTTCGAGGCCAACTTCACGGCCCGCGGCGGCACCGTGCACTGGGCGCGGGACGCGGAGGAGGCCAACCGGATCGTCACCGAGCTCGTGCAGGCCACCGGGTCCACCGACGTCATCAAGATCAAGTCCATGGCCACCCAGGAGATCGGCCTCGAGGCCCACCTCGAGGAGCACGGGATCACCGCCACAGAGACCGACCTCGCCGAACTGATCGTCCAGCTCGCCCACGACAAGCCCTCGCACATCCTGGTCCCGGCCATCCACCGCAATCGTGATGAGGTGCGGGAGATCTTCCGGAAGGGGATGCCGGAGACGGATGATTCCTTGACCAGTGAGCCGCGCGACCTCGCCGAGGCCGCCCGCACCCACCTCCGGGAGAAGTTCCTCGCCACCTCCGTGGCGGTGTCCGGGGCGAACTTCGGCGTGGCCTCCACCGGGACGCTGACCGTGGTGGAGTCCGAGGGCAACGGCCGCATGTGCCTGACCCTGCCCGAGACCCTGATCACCGTGATGGGCATCGAGAAGATCGTGCCCACCTTCCAGGACCTCGAGGTGTTCCTGCAGCTGCTCCCGCGCTCCTCCACCGGGGAGCGGATGAACCCCTACACCTCGATGTGGACCGGCGTCACCCCGGGGGACGGCCCCCAGAACGTGCACGTGGTGCTCCTGGACAACGGCCGCACCGCGGTGCTCGACGACCCCGCCGGGCGCTCGGCGCTGCACTGCATCCGCTGCTCGGCCTGCCTCAACGTCTGCCCCGTCTACGAGCAGGCCGGCGGTCACGCCTACGGCTCCACCTACCCGGGGCCCATCGGGGCGATCCTCTCCCCGCAGCTGACCGGCATCACCTCCGAGGAGAACGCCTCCCTGCCCTACGCCTCCTCGCTGTGCGGGGCCTGCTACGACGTGTGCCCGGTGAAGATCAACATCCCGGAAATCCTCGTGCACCTGCGCGACGAGGACGTGCGCAGCAAGCCCACCCCCCGGGTGCCCTCCCAGATGGATTTGATGATGAAGGGCGCTTCGGTGGTGATGTCCTCGGGCACCCGGATGGGGTTGGCCGAGAAGGGTCTGCCGTTGGGGAGGGCGGTGGCGGGCAAGGATCGGGCGATCTCCTGGTTGCCCGGGATCGCCGGGGGCTGGACCGATGAGCGCGACATCCCCGCCCCGCCGAAGGAGTCTTTCCGCCATTGGTGGGCCAAGCACGCCGAGGAGACCCAGGAACGGATGGCCGCCGACGGCGGCCCGGCCACCGGCCCGGATGCGGGCAGTACCGCACCGGATGGGGCCGAGACCGACACCGAAGACGACGGGGGAGCACGATGAGCGAGGCAAAGACCGAGATCCTCAACCGGATCCGTGGGGCGCTGCACGACGCGCCTACCCCTGCACCGGCGCAGCGCACCTATCGCCGCGTCTCGGAGCGTGCGGCTGAGGAGGTCGTCGAGATGCTCGTGGACCGGCTGGTCGACTACAAGGCCGCGGTGCACCACGAGACCCCCGCGTCCCTGCCGGGGCGGATCGCCCAGCTGCTGGGGGTCTCCGCCCGGTATGTAGTCCCGACCGGTCTGGACACCGCCTGGTTGCCGGAGGACACCGCCGCCCGCCGGGTGCTGGTGGATCCCAATGACGCCCGCGACGCCTCGGCCCTGGGGGTGCGGGAGCTCAACGCCGTGGACGCGGTGGTGACGTCCTCGACCGTCTCCTGCGCGGAGACCGGCACGATCTTCCTCACCGGCCGTCCCGAGGAGGGCCGGCGGGCGATCAGCCTGGTCCCCGACCACCACATCTGCGTGGTGCCGGTTGAGACGGTGGTGGAGCTGATCCCCGAGGCCCTGGCCCTGGTGGAGCCCACGGCCCCGGTCACCATGATCTCCGGGCCCTCGGCGACCTCGGACATCGAGCTCGAACGCGTCGAAGGCGTGCACGGGCCCCGGACGCTCGACGTGATCCTGCTCGGCTGACAGGCCCGGACGGCGCGTGAACCGCAGCACGCGCAGACGCACCGTCGCGGATCCGCTCGGCACCCCGGCCCCATCGCGGCCCCGAGGGCCCGGGTCTGCCCTGCCCGGGCACGGCGGCCCCTGCCGTGCCCGGCCGTTTCTCCTTCGCAGTTGACCTTGTCAGAAATTCACAACACAGCACCCGGGCCTCCAATGGAGCGCCCAGGTGCGGAACGGGTGTCAATGTTCTCCAAGATCCTGGTCGCCAACCGCGGCGAGATCGCGATCCGCGCTTTCCGGGCCGCCTACGAGCTGGGCGCCAAGACGGTGGCCGTGTTCCCGTACGAGGACCGCAACTCGATCCACCGGCAGAAGGCCGATGAGGCCTACCAGATCGGGGAGGAGGGTCACCCGGTGCGGGCCTACCTCGACGTGGCGGAGATCATCCGGGTGGCCAAGGAGTCCGGGGCGGACGCGATCTACCCCGGCTACGGGTTCCTCTCGGAGAACCCGGACCTGGCCCGCGCGGCGGCCGCGGAGGGCATCACCTTCGTCGGCCCACGGGCCGAGATCCTGGAATTGGCCGGCAACAAGGTCGCGGCGCTCAAGGCCGCCCAGCGGGCCGGGATCCCCACCCTGGACTCCTCCGCCCCCTCCTCGGAGGTGGACTACCTGCTCGGGGAGGCCGAGCGGATCGGCTTCCCCGTGTTCGTGAAGGCCGTGGCCGGCGGCGGGGGACGCGGCATGCGCCGGGTGGAGACCTCTGAGGCGCTGCCCGAAGCCCTGGCGGCGGCGATGCGCGAGGCCGACACCGCCTTCGGGGACCCCACCATGTTCGTCGAACAAGCCGTGCTGCGGCCTCGGCACATCGAGGTGCAGATCCTCGCCGACAACGAGGGCGGGATGGTGCACCTGTTTGAACGCGACTGCTCCGTCCAGCGCCGGCACCAGAAGGTGATCGAGATCGCCCCGGCCCCGAACCTCGACGAGGGCATCCGTCAGGCCCTGCACGCCGACGCCGTGAAGTTCGCCAGAGAGCTGGGCTACGTCAATGCCGGGACCGTGGAGTTCCTCGTGGACACGGCCGGGGAGCGGGCCGGTCAGCACGTGTTCATCGAGATGAATCCGCGGATCCAGGTCGAACATACCGTCACCGAGGAGATCACCGATGTGGATCTGGTCGCCTCGCAGCTGCGCATCGCCTCGGGGGAGACCCTGGCGGACCTGGGCATCGCCCAGGAGTCGCTGACGGTCCGGGGCGCGGCGCTGCAGTGCCGGATCACCACCGAGGACCCGGCCAACGGGTTCCGCCCCGACGTCGGGAAGATCTCCGCCTACCGCTCCGCCGGCGGCGCCGGAGTGCGCCTGGACAGCGGCACCGTCTACGCCGGGGCGGAGATCTCCCCCCACTTCGACTCCATGCTGGTCAAACTCATCTGCCGCGGCCGCGACTACGCCACCGCCGTGCACCGCTCCCAGCGCGCCCTGGCCGAGTTCCGCATCCGCGGGGTGGCCACCAACATCCAGTTCCTCCAGGCCGTGCTGGCCGACCCGCAGTTCCTCGCCGGAGAGGTCGCCACCGACTTCATCGAATCCCGCCCCGAACTGCTCGAAGGCAAGATCTCCGGGGACCGGGCCACCAAGGCGCTGACCTGGCTGGCCGAGGTCACCGTCAATCAGCCCCACGGCCCCCGGGTGGAAGGTATCGACCCGCGTACCAAGCTCCCCCACTACCCGGGCGACAAGCAGGACGAGCCGCTGCGCTCCCCCTTCGACGGGCCCTCGGCGCACACCCCGCCGGACGGGTGGCGGCAACGTCTCCAGGAGCTGGGCCCCGAAGGCTTCGCGGCCGCGCTGCGGGCCCAGACCGCGGTGGCGGTCACCGACACCACCTTCCGCGACGCCCACCAATCCCTGCTCGCCACCCGGGTCCGGACCCGGGACCTGCTGGCCGCGGCCCCGGCCTACGCGCACACCCTGCCGCAGCTGCTCTCGATCGAGGCCTGGGGCGGGGCGACCTACGACGTCGCGCTGCGGTTCCTCGGGGAGGACCCGTGGGAGCGGCTGCGGCTGCTGCGGGAGGCGATGCCGAACATCCCGATCCAGATGCTGCTGCGCGGGCGCAACACCGTGGGCTACACCCCGTACCCGACCGAGGTGACGGACGCGTTCGTGGCCGAGGCCGCGGCCACCGGGGTGGACATCTTCCGGATCTTCGACGCCCTCAACGACGTGGAGCAGATGGCCCCGGCCATCGAGGCCGTGCGCAGGACGGGCACCGCGGTCGCCGAGGTCGCCCTGTGCTACACCGGGGACCTGCTGGACCCGGCCGAGGAGCTCTACACCCTGGACTACTACCTCGAGCTCGCCCAGCAGTGCGTCGACGCCGGCGCCCACGTGCTGGCGATCAAGGACATGGCCGGGCTCCTGCGCCCCGCCGCGGCGGCGAAGCTGGTGACGGCCCTGCGGGAGCGCTTCGACCTGCCCGTGCACCTGCACACCCACGACACCGCCGGCGGGCAGCTCGCCACGCTGATGGCCGCGATCGACGCGGGCGTGGACGCGGTGGACGTGGCCGAGGCCTCGATGGCTGGCACGACCTCCCAGGTGCCCGCCTCGGCGCTGATCGCGGCCCTGGCCCACACCGACCGGGACACCGGCATCCCCCTGGAGGCCGCGACCGCCCTGGAGCCCTACTGGGAGGTCATCCGCCGGATGTACGCCCCGTTCGAGTCCGGGCTCACCGCCCCGACCGGGCGCGTGTACCGGCACGAGATCCCCGGCGGGCAGCTGTCGAACCTGCGCCAGCAGGCCATCGCGCTGGGGCTGGGGGAGCGGTTCGAGGCGATCGAGGACATGTACACCGCCGCCAATGCCATGCTCGGCAGGCTGGTCAAGGTCACCCCCTCGTCGAAGGTCGTGGGCGACCTCGCCCTGCAGCTGGTGGGCATGGGCGTGGACCCGGCCGAGTTCGAGGCCAACCCCCAGAAGTTCGACATCCCGGACTCGGTGATCAGCTTCCTCGCCGGGGAGCTCGGCACTCCCCCCGGCGGGTGGCCCGAACCGTTCCGCTCCAAGGCCCTGGAGGGCCGCACCGTGCGTGTCGGGGTCACCGAGCTCAGCGAGGAGGACTCGACCGCGTTGGCCGCCGACTCCGCGACCCGGCGGGCCACGCTGAACCGGCTGCTGTTCGCTGGACCCACCCGGGACTACGAGGCGGTCCGAGCCAGGTACGGCGACGTCACCGTGCTGCACACCCGGGACTTCCTCTACGGGCTGACCTCCGACCGGGAGCACGTGATCTCCCTCGGCAAAGGGGTGCGGCTGCTGGTGACCCTGCAGGCCATCTCGGAGCCCGACGACAAGGGCATGCGCACCGTGATGGTCACCCTCAACGGCCAGCCCCGGATGATCGAGGTCCGCGACACCTCGATCACCTCCTCGGTGCCCGAGACCGAGAAGGCCGACCCCGCCGACCGCGGCCACGTGGCCGCCCCCTTCGCCGGGGCCGTGACCGTCACGGTCGCCGAAGGTGACCTCATCGAGGCCGGCGGGCAGGTCGCCACCATCGAGGCCATGAAGATGGAGGCCTCCATCACCGCCCCCACCGGCGGCACCGTCGTCCGGGTCGCACTGACCGGGGTCACCCAGGTCACCGGTGGAGACCTGCTGCTGGTACTGCGCCCCACCAACTGAACCTTTCACCGCCCCCGAACCACCCCGTCCCCTGCCCTGGGCCCCTGCCCCGGCAGGAGCCGGTCGGTCCCGACCGCTGATGTTCCTGCGGCCGGGCCGGCGGGCAGAACCGATCCCCGATCCACTGGCACCCCGCCCGGGCGGCGCCCACCGAAGGAGTCCTTCATGACCTCTGTCCTTCCTTTCACTGACATCGACCTCTCCGACCTCGAGGAGGTCGGCGGCAAGAACGCCTCTTTGGGCGAGTTGATCCGCAACCTCAGCAACGCCGGGGTGCAGGTGCCCGGCGGTTTCGCCACCACCGCCACCGCGTTCCGCCAGTTCCTGGCTGCCGACGGCCTGGACACGCGGATCGCCCAGACCCTGGAGGGCCTGGACACCGCCGACGTGACTGCTCTGGCCGCCGCCGGTGCGCACATCCGGTCCCTGATCCGCAACGCACCGCTGCCGGACGGACTGGAGACCGGGATCCGGGATGCCTACGAAAAACTGGCCGGGACCCACCCGGCAGGAGTGTCCTGGGCGGTGCGCTCCAGCGCGACCGCCGAAGACCTGCCCGACGCCTCCTTCGCCGGACAGCAGGAGACGTTCCTGAACGTGCGCGGGGTGGAGAACGTGCTGGCGGCGGTCAAGGACGTCTTCGCCTCCTTGTACAACGACCGTGCCATCGCCTACCGGGTCCACCACGGCTTCGCCCACGCCGAGGTCGCGCTCTCGGCCGGGGTGCAGAAGATGGTGCGCTCGGACGTCGGCGCCTCGGGGGTGATGTTCACCATGGACACCGAGTCCGGGTTCACCGACGCGGTGTTTCTCACCTCCTCCTACGGGCTCGGGGAGGCGGTGGTGCAGGGGGCGGTGAACCCGGACGAGTTCTACGTCCACAAGCCGGCCCTGGCCGCCGGCCGCCCGGCCGTGCTCAAGCGCGGGCTCGGGGACAAGGCCCTGCAGATGACCTACACCGACTCCCAGGAGCTCGGGGAGACCGTGGGTTTCGTCCCCGTGCCGCAGGCGCAGCGGGGGAGGTTCAGCCTCACCGACGCACAGGTGGAGCAGCTGACCCGCTACGCGGTGGCGATCGAGGCCCACTACGGCCGCCCGATGGACATCGAGTGGGGCCTGGACGGCACCGACGGGCACCTCTACATCCTCCAGGCCCGTCCCGAGACCGTGGTCTCCCGCCGTGGGGCCGGGGCCGTGGCCCGCTACCGGCTCCACGAGACCGGCACGGTGGTGGCCCAGGGGCGGGCCATCGGCCAACGGATCGGGGCCGGACGGGTGCGGGTGCTGGAGTCGGTCGAGCAGATGGCTTCCTTCCAGGCCGGCGACGTGCTCGTGGCCTCGATGACCGACCCCGACTGGGAGCCGATCATGAAGAAGGCCGCCGCGATCGTCACCGACCGCGGCGGGCGCACCTGCCACGCGGCGATCATCGCCCGGGAACTGGGCATCCCCGCCGTCGTCGGCGCCGGGGACGCCAGCGAGGTGCTGGCCGAGGGGGACCCGGTGACGGTCTCCTGCGCGGAAGGCGAGGAGGGCCTGGTCTACGCGGGTCTGCTGGACTACACCGTGGAGAAGACCACCCTGGGCGCGATGCCCGACGCACCGCTGAAAGTGATGATGAACGTCGGCACCCCCGAGCAGGCGTTCTCCTTCGCCCAGCTGCCCCACCATGGGGTGGGCCTGGCCCGGTTGGAGTTCATCATCAACCGCCAGATCGGCATCCACCCCCTGGCCCTGCTCGCCCTGCAGAACGGGTCCCCCGAGCTGGACCCCGGGGTGGCCGCCCAGATCCGGGAACGGATCGCCGCCTACCCCGGACCGCGCGAGTACTACGTCCAGCGCCTGGCCGAAGGCATCGCCACGATCGCCGCGGCCTTCGCCCCTGAGCCGGTGATCATCCGGCTCTCGGACTTCAAGTCCAACGAGTACGCCAACCTGCTGGGCGGGCCCGAGTTCGAACCGGCCGAGGAGAACCCGATGCTCGGGTTCCGCGGCGCCTGCCGGTACCTCTCGGAGAGCTTCCGGGCCGCCTTCGAGCTCGAGTGCGCAGCGGTCGTCCACGCCCGCACCACCATGGGACTGAGAAACATCAAGCTCATGGTCCCCTTCGTGCGCACCCTCGACGAAGCCCAGGGTGTGATCGAGCTGCTGGCCGCCAACGGACTGCGGCGCGGGGAGGAGGGCCTGGAGATCGTGATGATGTGCGAGCTGCCGGCCAACGCCCTGCTGGCCGGGCAGTTCCTGGAGCACTTCGACGGGTTCTCCATCGGCTCCAACGACCTCACCCAGCTCACCCTGGGCCTGGACCGCGATTCCGCCCTGGTCGCCTCCTCCTTCGACGAACGCGACCCGGCGGTGAAGAAGCTGCTGGAAATGGCCATCACCGCCTGCAAGGAGCGCGGCAAGTACGTCGGGATCTGCGGCCAGGGCCCCAGCGACCACCCCGAGCTGGCCGCCTGGCTGCTGGGCCAGGGCATCGACTCCGTGTCCCTGAACCCCGACGCCGTCGTGGACACCTGGCTGGCCCTGGCCGCCACCACAGCACAGCCGGCCGTGTGAGCACCCTGGTCCTGGTGCCGCCGGCGCCAGGACCAGGGCACCAACCCCACC
>NZ_JBSJYX010000015.1:0-90635 GCF_053711175.1 Kocuria sp. KH4 | reverse complement strand
AGCCGGCCGGGGTGACTCGATTCTGGGCTGTTGTGAGCTTTTTGAGTCATCGTCTATCGAGTCCTGGATTTCGAGTCGGGATTTGGGAAGCTGTGGCCGGCCCTCGTCGGCGGGCCGGCCACTATGGTCACTGAGTCGGCTTAGGGCCTGCCCTGTGTATGGGTGTTTGGAGTCGTGTCAGCCTCTCTGCGCCTCAGAGCGGATACGCCTGCATTAACCACTACCTGGAGCATGCGCCGCCCAGACACCAGAGCAGCGGAGGGGGATCGCGGTCTGCCTCAGGTGCATGAGGCGCTCAGGTCCTGCCCTCGTGCGCTCCGTCGTTGCGGTGCAGACGAGACGGTGACACCTCTCGGACACATGGGCACCCCATACTGGGAAGCACGCTGATTAATGGACCGAGATGAAGGTGGACCTGATGGATGCCGAGACGAGTGCTCGTGAGCTGGACAACGGGTCGACCTGCAAGCTGAGCGCGCTGCGGCTGGGGGAGCACCTCGAGGCCTGGGAAAACGGAATGCTATGCCACACCGGCGTCGTGGAGGAGATCGCCCCCGAGCTGGGAGTGGTGTGGATCCGGGAGCGGGGCCTCGGGGCCAGGAAGATGCTCTCCACCGACCAGCACTGCCTGCGCACCGAGAAGCCCGTCACCGCCGGATGACTCTGCACAGCCTCGGGGTGGTGAGCCAGCTCAGTTGCTGACGGCCGGAGCTTCCTCGATGTAGGCGGTCTCCAGGACCTGGGCTGCGGTGAATCGGGCGATGTCCACCTCGGTGGCGGAGTGCCCGATGTCGTCGTGACCGAAGAACCCTACGTACCTCAGCCCGCGGGCATCTCCGCCCCGGGCGCGGATGAAGCGCACGATCGTCCAGTCCAACTGGGAGTTGGTCACCGTCTCCAGCATGGCGCTGTGCACCTGATTCGCCCGTGGGTGCAAACATTTGGTCACACGCCGGCGCCATCGGGTCCGGGCGGTGGGCTGGTCCAAGGGGCACATCCTGACCGCAGGAGAGCCGTGGCCGACGTAGCGATGCACTCCATGAGCGGCCATGGCAGCCACGATGAGTTGTGTCCCCAGCACCAAGGACGGCCCCGGAACCTCTTGCTCCCGGCCCGGGCCCAGTACGTTGACCACGGCCTGCGCCCTGGACACCACGGCGTCCACGATCGCGGTGTCCGTGACGGCCCCGGCGACCACCTCCACCCCGTCCCCCCAGGGAGGGCATCGGTCCAGGTCAGGCACGCAGGCGATGACTTCGTGACCACGGAACAGCAGGTCATCCACGACCTCCCATCCCATGATGCTGGCAGCCCCGAACACAGCAACCTTCATGACTTCCCCCACCTTCATCACGAAAAGTTTGTCAGCGCACTGATTTTACGCGGTGTCTTCTTCGGCGTGCGCGGGGGAAGGTGCCGGATTCGCGGCGCGGCGATACCGCACGGCCATCGCCTCCCGTTCGCCTCGGGCGCCCGCAACCATGGGATCCATGGTCGACGAAGAGCCCAGGAACACGACCAGGAGCCATTCCACAGCCCAGTTGAACGCGCGAACTCTCATGAAACGAGAGTTCTCCATGCTGGCCTGCGCGGAGGACGCCGGCACCACGAGCTCGACGACCCAACCCGTCCGCCGCGAACCGCGGAACCGCAGCAGAATCGGCCGAACGGGAGTTCCACCAGCTGCGAGAACTCCCGTGGATAGAGCGCCGATAAGTGTAATTATGTAAAGTCATAAGCACAAAGTCTCAGCTCAGGTCTATCCTCGCCCCCGCCTGGCCGAGACGGAATCTGGGTGCACGGCGTTCATCGGCGCCTCACCCGCACCGCAGGAAGCGCCGAGGAGTCTCGCTCCGGCATGATCACCTCGACACGAGTTCGTGCAGGGCGGCGGCGTCGTGTCTTGACGCTGTGGGACTTTCGCATCTGCAAATATTGGGCAATGACACCATCAGAACCCCCCAGGGAGGGCACACAGCAAATCCCTCCCCACCAGGCGCAACAACCCTTCCCCGCTCATTTTGACCAGGGGGCGTCCACCCAGATGCTTCCGCCTCCGCAGACCAAGGCGAAAAAGCAGTCGAACGTTGTGGGGCTCATCGCGCTGATTACAGCAGTGCTCGGCTTCGTTTTCGCCTGCATCCCCGGCGCCCTCATCGTCGGCTGGATCTTACTGCCGATTGCCTTTGTTCTGGGTCTCGTTTCCCTGTTCCTTAAGGACAAGTCCAAGTGGATGGGCATCACCGCTGTGATCCTTTCGATCGTGGGCACGGTTGTCGGAGTCGTCGTGTTCTTGACCGTCGTCGCGACCTCTTTCGATGAGGCGTTCGACAGTGGGAACACCACCGTCGTCGAACCGTCTGATGACGCGGTTGCCGATGATGGTGCAGCCGAGGAAGACGCCGCCGAGGGAGACGCGGCCGCCGAAGCCGGAACGCGCGGGAACCCCTACCCCATCGGCTCGGTGATCGAGTCCGACGAATGGCGCGTCGTCGTCAACTCCGTCACCCTCGCCGCCACGGACGCCGTTGTCTCTGCCAATGAATTCAACGAGCCGCCTGCCGAGGGCTCGGAGTACATGCTCGTGAATTACTCCACGACCTACCTGGGCGATGACCCAGAGGGGCAGATGCCGGCTTTCGTCACAGTCGAGTACGTGACAGCAGACAGCACGACGGTCAATAGCTTCGACAACGCCGTCGTCGCACCGGAGGCGATCGATACCACGAGCACGCTCTACACGGATGGCACGGCAACAGGCAATGCAGCCTTTGAAGTGCCGACCACGACGGCTGACCAAGGCGTTCTCGCCGTCACCCCTGGCATGCTCGGCGACAAGGTATTCGTCGACGTGCAGTAGCACCCGCAGGAGATTAGCAAAGCCCCCGGTGATTTACCGGGGGCTTTGCTACACCGGGAAGCCGCTGTTGCCCTGCCCGGAAGGACATGGTCGGTGTCCGGTAGCCGGCCATATGTAAAGCTTAATGAGCTGCGCCGACCCTGTCTTCCGCTGGCCAAAGACGCTCACGAGGGAAAGGACTGTCGCTTTTGCGCCACTAGAGAGACAGCCCTATGAATTACGTCAGTAGCTCGGTGGTGTTGCCTCCGTCGGTGGTGCGCAGCACAGTCCCGTCGACCACGAGCAGGACCTCGGCCCTGCCGTCCTCCGTGAGGCTGGCCCCCAGTGCGGTGATCTCCCCGATCGGTTGGGCACTGGCCGTCCAGGTCTTCCCGGCGTCGGTGCTGGTGAGCAGGCGCCCGTCGATCCCAGCACCGACGATGGTGGTGTCGTCGGCCCAGGCCACCAGGGACATCAATTGTGGGGTATCCAGAGTGCCCCAGGTGTCCCCGCCGTCGTCGGAGCGCATGACGCCGTCCTCGGTAGTGGCCACCACGGTGCCTGTGCCCGGGGCAATCGCCAACGAGGCAGGGGCGGAGGGTATCTCGAGGGTGTCCCAGGTGCGCCCGTCGGAGCTGGCGCGCAGCTGCCCGTCGAAGCCGAGCACCCTGTGCGGACCGGCGGCCAGGGTGTGGAAGTCCGATTCCCCGCCCCTGGAGAGCACCTCCCAGGTCTGGCCCTGATCGGTGGATTCGATCAGTCCGACCGGTTCGGGCAGATCGGTGCCGGTGCCGGGGTGGCCCGAGGCCAGATAGCGGCCCTCGGGCGTGACGGTGAAGCCCATCAGGTCCACGACCGGGCCCACCTGGGTCAGTTCTCGGTCCTGGAGGCGGAACAGGCCTTCGTGGGTGGCCAGCAGGATTGTTGCTGCCCCTGCTCCGCCCCCGGTTACCGTGTCGCGGGTGATGGCGTGCACGTGGGTGATCGCCGTGCCGGTGCTGCTCGCTCCGGCCGGTGCCGGTGGTGCCGGGGAGGAGCACGCGGCCAGGGCGCCGGTGCCGAGCAGGCCGAGGCCGCCGACGAGCAGGGTTCTACGGGTCAGGGGATTCATGGGTCCTTTCCGCCTCGCACCACCTCGCGAGGGCCATCCCCCATTGTCAATCGTCCGGGGAGGGGCCCTGCGGCGTTCTCCGTGAAGGTTTGACGAAGATTCCTCCCTCAACCTGCATCCGGCACCGGTGCACCTGGGGCCGAGGGGGACACTGAAGTCATGACTCCTGGCATCGATGCGGTGGCCGGGCGGGTGCTGGTGGTCGACGACGAGAAGCCCCTGGCCCAGATGATCGCCACCTACCTGATCCGCGCCGGCTACGACGTGGCCACCGCCCACACCGGGCCTGAGGCGCTGGAGACCGCCCGCGCCCAGGCCCCGGACGTGATGGTGCTGGATCTGGGGCTGCCCGGACTGGACGGCATCGAGGTGTGCCGCAGGCTCCGGGGTTTCTCCGAGTGCTACGTGCTGATGCTCACCGCCCGCGGCGAGGAGGAGGACAAACTGGCCGGGCTGGCCGCGGGAGCTGATGGCTACATCACCAAGCCCTTCAGCGTGCGCGAGCTCGTCGCCCGCGTGGCCGCGGTGCTGCGCCGACCTCGCACCACCTTGACCGTGGTAGAGCCAACCCGGGTGTTCGGGGAGCTGACCGTCGATCTCGCGGCTTACGAGGCGCGGGTGGGCGGTGAGCCGGTGGCGTTGACCCGTACCGAGTTCGACCTGCTGGCCGCTCTGACGTCCCGCCCGTACCAGGCCCTCACCCGCCGCCAGCTCATCGACACCGTGTGGGGTCCGGCCTGGGTGGGCGATGAACGGCTGGTGGACGTGCACATCGGTCACCTGCGCCGGAAACTCGGCGAGGACCAGACCGCCTTCATCGACACCGTGCGCGGGGTCGGCTACCGGATGGTGACCCGGTGAGCGGCCAGCGCCCCAGCCGGGGGCTGGCCTCCCGGTTCTTCCTGGCCCAGGCCATCGTGGTGGCCGCCAGCATCCTCGCCGCCGTGGTCGTCGCCTCCCTGGCCGGACCCCCGATCTTCCACGAGCACCTGATCATGGCCGGGCACGCGGAGAACTCCCCGGAACTGTTCCATGTGGAGCAGGCCTACCGCGACACCAACCTCATCATTTTGGCCGTGGCCCTGGGCACCGCCGCGGTGTGCGCAACGGCGGTGACCTGGTTCTTCACCCGCCGCCTCCAACGGCCCCTGGCCGCCCTCACCGCCGCAGCCCAGGGCATGGCCCGCGGGCGCTACGACACCCGGGTCCCGGCCCTGGGTGCCGGCACCGAGGTGGACGCGGTGGCCACCTCGTTCAACACCATGGCCACCCGGCTGCAGCGCACCGAGGACACCCGCCGGCGGATGCTCTCGGACCTGGCCCACGAGATGCGCACCCCGATCTCGGTGCTGTCCGTCTACTGCGAAGCCCTCCAGGACGGGGTGACGCACTGGGACGAGGCCACCGGGGCGCTGATGACCGACCAGCTAGCGCGCCTGACCCGGCTGGTCGAGGACATCCACGACGTCTCCCGGGCCGAGGAGGGCCGGATCGAGCTGGACTGCTCTCCACAACCTGTCGAGGAGCTGCTGCGCACCGCGGTCGAGGCCCACCGGGAGGCCTACGCCGCCAAGGGTGTGCACCTGGTGCTCGACGCCGGCGACGTCGGCAGGGTCGTGGAGGTGGACCGGCAGCGGATCGGTCAGGTGCTGGGCAACCTGCTCACCAACGCCCTGCGCCACACCCCACCCGGTGGCACGGTCACCGTCAGTGCCACCGCCCACGGCCCGCACCGGCTCGCCCTGAGCGTGGCCGACACCGGCGACGGGATCACCGCCGAACACCTGCCCCAGGTCTTCGAGCGTTTTTGGCGCGGGGACACCGCCCGGGACCGCGATCACGGCGGCTCCGGGATCGGGCTGACCATCTCCCGGGCCCTGGTCGAAGCCCACGGCGGGACGCTGAGCGTCACCTCCTCCGGGTCCGGGGCCGGATCGGTCTTCACCGTGGAGCTCCCCCGTCCCACCCGGCACCGCACCCGCGAGGCCAGGGCCGCCGCATGACTCCACCCCCTTGCACGATACCCCCAGGGGGTATATACCTGGGGGTGGTGAGGACGTTTCCGACCCTCACCACCCGAATCGATCGAAAGAACTTGAGATGACGAACTCGACCCGCTCCCCGTTGCCGATGGCCTCCACCGGTTGCGCCTGTTGCGCCCCGGCCCCGGCGACCAACCACACCGTCCCTGCGGCTGGGACGACTTCGGCCGGATCAACCGCGACCTACCAGGTGGAGGGGATGACCTGCGGCCACTGCGCCAGCAGCGTCACCGAGGAGCTCACCACCGTGGAGGGGGTGAGCGCTGTGCACGTCGACCTGGTGGCTGGGGGGATCTCCACTGTCACCGTCACCGCTGATCGGGCGCTGTCCGTGGAAGCGGTCCGCGCGGCCGTGGAGGCCGCCGGCTACACCCTCGTCAGCGCCTGACGAGCCCCATGACTATTTCGGCCCCTCTGCAGGGCCTGCGCGGAAGGAGCACATCATGAGCACCCCGCACCACCACGACCATCCCCGCCCCGCCGTCCCGGGCCACAAGCACACCGGCCCTGAGCAGCCCCTGGACCACCACAGCCACGGGCGCCACGCCGATGCCGACACCCACGGGCAGGCCATGCCCTCTGATCACCCCCACTCGGGCCTCGATGAGGATCACGTGGTCCACGAGCACGGGGAGCACGCCGGGCATTCCACGGCGATGTTCAAGAACAAGTTCTGGCTCAGTCTCGTACTGGCGGTCCCCGTGGTGATTTTCAGCCCCATGGTCGGGCACCTGCTGGGCTACCACGTACCCCAATTCCCCGGCTCTGCCTGGATCCCGCCCGTGCTGGGCACGATCATTTTCTTCTATGGTGGGATGCCGTTCCTCAAAGGTGGGCTCACCGAGCTGAAGTCCCGCCAGCCCGGGATGATGCTGCTCATTGCCATGGCCATCACGGTGGCCTTCGTCGCCTCCTGGGTGACGACCCTGGGGATCGGCGGCTTTGACCTGGACTTCTGGTGGGAGCTGGCCCTGCTGGTGGTGATCATGCTGCTGGGCCACTGGATGGAAATGCGCGCCCTGGGCGCGGCCTCCTCCGCCCTGGACGCCCTGGCCGCCTTGCTGCCCGATGAGGCCGAGAAGGTCCTCGACGGTGAGACCGTCACCGTTGCGATTCATCAGCTGGCCGTGGGCGATGTGGTCCTGGTGCGCTCCGGGGCCCGGGTGCCCGCTGATGGGACGATCATCGGCGGGTCGGCCGAGTTCGACGAGTCCATGATCACTGGGGAGTCGAAGGCCGTCTCTCGCACGGTGGGCGAGGCGGTCGTGGCCGGCACCGTGGCCACCGACAACACGGTGCGGGTGCGCGTGGAAGCGGTCGGGTCCGACACGGCCCTAGCCGGGATCCAGCGCATGGTCGCCGACGCCCAAGCCTCCTCGTCCCGCGCCCAGGCCCTAGCCGACCGGGCGGCCGCCTGGTTGTTCTGGTTCGCCTTGGTCGCCGGCCTCCTCACCGCCATCGCCTGGACCCTGCTGGGTCAGCCCGATGATGCGGTGGTGCGCACCGTGACGGTCCTGGTGATCGCCTGCCCGCACGCCCTGGGGCTGGCCATCCCGCTGGTCATCGCCATCTCCACCGAACGCGCCGCTAAGGCCGGGGTGCTGATCAAGAACCGGATGGCGTTGGAGCGGATGCGCACCATCGACGTGGTCCTGTTCGACAAGACCGGCACCCTCACCGAGGGCGCCCACGCTGTCACCGGCGCTGCCGCTGTGCCCGGAACCTCCGAGGGAGAGCTGCTGGCCCTCGCGGCCGCTGCGGAGGCCGACAGCGAGCATCCGGTGGCTCGAGCCATCGTGCGGGCGGCCTCCGCCCACCCCGAAGCTACTCGCCTGGGCCTGCGCGGCACCGACTTCCAATCGGCCACTGGCCGTGGGGTGCGCGCGAGCGTGGATGGCGCCGAGGTGATGGTGGGCGGGCCGAACATGCTGCGCGAACTGGGCCTGTCCACCCCCGCCACGATCGCCGCTGCCACCCGGGAGTGGACCGACCGCGGGGCCGGGGTCCTGCACGTGCTGCGCGAGGGCACAGTCATCGGTGCCCTCGCCCTGGAGGACCAGGTGCGCCCCGAGTCCCGCGCGGCCGTCCGAGCCTTGCAGGACCGCGGGGTGAAGGTCGCCATGATCACCGGTGACGCCCGCCAGGTCGCCGAGGCTGTGGGCGCCGACCTGGGCATCGACGAGGTCTTCGCCGAGGTCCTGCCCCAGGACAAGGACACCAAGGTCACCGAGCTCCAGTCCCGCGGGCTGACCGTGGCGATGGTCGGCGACGGCGTCAACGACGCCCCGGCCCTGGCCCGCGCCGAGGTCGGCATCGCGATCGGCGCCGGCACCGACGTGGCCATGGAGTCCGCCGGGGTGGTCCTGGCCGGCAACGACCCCCGCGCGGTGCTGTCGATGATCGACCTTTCGAGGGCCAGCTACAAAAAGATGCTGCAGAACCTGGCCTGGGCCACCGGCTACAACATCGTCGCTGTGCCCCTGGCCGCCGGCGTCCTGGCGCCCGTCGGGATCGTGCTGTCTCCGGCCGTCGGGGCGGTGCTGATGTCGGTGTCCACCATCGTCGTGGCCCTCAACGCCCAGTTGCTGCGCCGCCTCGACCTGGACCCGGCGCACCTGGCGACCACCGATGCTGAGGACCGGGCTGCTGCCCTATCGAAGCGGCCCGAGACGGCCCCCACCCACTGACTCACCGATTTCCCACCCCTCCATGAAGAAAAGGACTGATCCCATGAAGCGTTCGACCACCCTGACCACTCTGGCCCTGACCTCTGCCCTGGCCCTGGCCGGTTGCGGCACCAGCGGCGAAGAGACCGCCGGTGAGGCACCTGAGGCCACCACATCCGCGGCGGCCGGCGCGGGGAGCACGGACACCGCCACGGCCACCCCTTCCACCTCCGCTCAGGCGGTCACGGAGGAGCACAACGACGCGGACACGATGTTCGCCCAGATGATGATTCCTCACCACGAGCAGGCGGTTCAGATGAGCGAGGTGATGCTCGCCAAGGACGATCTCGATCCGGACGTCGAGGCGTTGGCCAACAAGGTCGTCGCCGCCCAAGGCCCGGAGATCGACCAGCTCCAGACCATGCTCGAGACCTGGGGGGAGCCCACCTCGATGGAGTCCGGCGGCATGGAGGGCATGGACCACGGCTCCGACTCCGGTGCGGGCATGGAGGGCATGATGACCGAGGAGCAGATGCAGGAGCTGGAGGCCGCCGAGGACACCGAGGCCGCCGAAATGTACCTCACCATGATGACCGCCCATCACCGCGGGGCCATCGACATGGCCCAGGAGGAAGTCGCCGAGGGCCAGAATCCTCAGGCCATCGAGATGGCTCAAAAGGTGATTGAGGACCAGGAAGCGGAGATCCAGGAAATGGACCGTCTGCTGCAGCAGATCCAGGGCTAATACCTGCGGGGTCACCCCAACCAGGTCTCCACCGTGCGCCCTGGGCGCACGAGTCGGGGCTGCACCGGCCACGGGCGGGGGCCTCATCCAGATGGATGAGGCCCCCGCCCGTGGCCGGTGGCAACCGGTGGGCCATGAGGTCAGCCTTCCGTGAGGCCAGGGCCTCGGTGGCTGGTCCGAGATCTCAGTCGCGGCCGGCCAGCCAGGTGCGGAAATCGGCGACCTGGGCCTGCTGGGTGGTGATACCAGCGGTGGCGGACACCCGCAGCTGGGCGTGCGGGGCCCGGGACTGCAGTTCCAGGAACTCGATGATCCCGGCCTGGTGGTGCGGGATCATCTTCTGCACGAAGGCGACATCGAAGTCCTCACCGGCCTCCACGGCTGAGAGTTCCTCGACCATCATCTGGGTCTCCTCCTCGAGGATCTTCATCTCCTCCTGGGCTTCGGCTGGGGCCTGTGCCATGGCCTCTTCCGGGGTCAGCCCGTACCACTCCTCCAGCCACCGGGTGAACTGGTCGATCTGGTGCTGCTGGTTGGCGATGATGTTCTCCGCATGAGTCCGGATGTCCGGGCTGACCCCGCGCTCGAGCTCCAGCTGGGACATCTCGATGGCGGCGCGGTGGTGCGGGATGATCTCGGCCAGGAAGGTGATTTCCAGCTCTTCGCCCTCCAGGGTGGCCAGGGTCTCGCCGAACTCGTAGGCCGTCGGCGAGGTCGGGTCCGGCTGCAGCATTTCTGCTTGGGAGTGGGAGGAGACGGGGGTGGCCTCTCCGTGGGCGAAACCCGGGGCGGTCGCTCCGCCCAGCAAGGTGGCAGCGAGGGTGAGGCTGGAGGCGGCTGCGGCGATACGGCGGCCGCGGGTGAGGGTGGGAAGCATGATCAGGTCTCTCTTTCGGTGCGAACAGGCCCGGAGGATGAACCCGGTTCAACCACTAGATGGGCGGCCTCGGGCGGACCGTGGTTGGCCACGGTGGGAGGCACGAACCCGTCTGCAGTGCCGGAGACGGGGGGAGAGGAAACCGGTTGGAGCGCTCGGGCCGGGCGTCCGGCCGAGTTTCCTCTTGCACCGGTGGGAGCCGCTCAGCGGCCTCAACCGGTCAATGGTGCACATCAAGTACCGGCCGCCCGCAGCCCGGGTCGGCCCCCGTTCAGCGGGTCATTCGTAGCGTGTGAGGATGTCTTGCATCTGGGCGATCTCCTCCTGCTGGGTCTCCACGATGGTGGCGCACAGATCTTGGATCTCAGGATCGGTGATGTTCGATTCCTCGCAGACCAGAATGGCCCGGGAGTGGTGCGGGATCATCGATTTCAAGAATCCCTCGTTGCCCACACCGACCTCGGCTCGCCCAAGCAGGAGCGTGGCGATGAACAGGGCGATGAAGCAGATGAGCAAGGCGATGTTGAGCTTGGTGTTCTGGAACATCGACCACATGCCCACGACCATGAGCACGGCCATCGCGGTGACCATGATGAACGCCATGTAGAGGTTGCTGGGATTGAAGTAGAAGTGGTCCCAGGTGCGGATCATCGACATCGTCAACACCCACATCAGCCCGAGGTTGACCAGCAGGATGGCCCCGAAGATCCAGTACATCCGATTCGAGGTGCCGTGGTGGCCGGCCTTGTCCTCATGGCTCTGGTGGCGGGCGCCCGCGTTCGTCCTCATAATCCTCGTTGCTCTGGTGACTTTCTCGTGCATTGGGGACACCACCCGGACGGCAGGTGCGTCATGGCGGTGCCCTGCCTTCTACGGGTCTGGGGCGGCCCGTGGTTCCGATCCCAGCCGGCCACGGACCTTCTCACCGCCCCCGCCGCCCGGGTGATGGGTCAGAAGGGGCCGGCTCAGCCCAGGGAGGCGACCAGCTCGGCGCAAGCCGCCTCACAACGCCGGCAGGCCTCAGCACAAATCCGGCAGTGCTCGTGCATGTCCGCGTGCTGCTCGCACTCATCGGCGCAGGCCTTGCAGGCCATCTGGCAAGCGCGGATCGCATCCAAGGTGATGTTCGCGTCGTAGCCGGTGTGACGTGAGAGCACTCGCCCGGTGGCCTCGCACAGGTCCGCGCAGTCGAGGTTGGTGCGGATGCACTTGGTCAGGTCGGCGACCATGTCCTCGGACAGGCAGGCATCAGCACAGGCGGTGCAGGTCTGGGCGCACTCGAAACACGCCTCGATACAGGCGGCCAGCTTCTCCTTGTCCACCCCACCGAGGTCCTTCGGGTAGGTCTCCAGCATCGCGCTCACGTGATGGGTCATGGCTTGCTCCTTCGTCGGTTCAACGGGAGACGAACCGGCCGGAGCCAGCCCGCCATGCCATCGACAGTAGACTGCCTTTTCCATGTGACGCGACCCAAAACCTTGAAGATTTGATGAAGATACCCACCTCCAATAACACCCAACAACACCCCATCGATTGGTCCTTACCCCGGTAAATCCATTCGAATATGGAGATTTCGTGAAGAAATCCCGCCGCGTGTTTCGGAATGGCACCCCCAGTCCTTCCCAACCTGGGAAGAAGCTCAGTGAATTTCTAAGGAAATCTTGGCGCCACCGCTGGGGATGCTGAGGGCCAGACACGACTCTACGCTCTGGGTCAACGGCGCTCGTGTTCATGGAAGGGCGTTCTTCGACGGCATTACGCCTAGTCAAACAGGCTTTAGCGCGTCGAGTGTCTCGTGGTGCGCCCGATGGGGAGACGAATCCACGGCTTCTGGAACGGGCCTTCCGGGGATGGGCAGCCGACCTTCTCAGTGCCGAATGCAGGAAGCATCCCGGCCGTGATCTAAATGTGACACTTTTGTTATGGGTCGGCTATTGTCCACTGCGTGCCACTGATTGATCCGGTCGGCATCCTCGCGCACATCGCCGAATTCTGCCGGTGCCCGGGGTTCCTGAGAAGACATCGCTTGGCAGAAGCGGGGGAACCATTTTCGGTCCCGGTGATCCAGGGCCTAGGGGTTAAGCCGCCCCGGATGTTCGCGTCCGGGGGCGGCCGGGTGTCTCCCACCCGCATCCGACAGCTCACCTCGTAGGCAAAGGGAGGAGTACACCCATGACTATTTTCAAACGCAGCACTGCCCGCCACCGCGCCGAGACCACCTCGAGTGCCGTGCGCACCACCACGATCGCCGCTGCCGCCGGTGCGGCGCTGATCGGCTCCATCGCCCCGGCCCAGGCCTATGCCGAGGTCCCCGCGGACACCGCCACCGCCTACTCGGCTCCCGCCTCCGCGCTGACGACCTACTCCTCGACGGCCCCCCAGGCCGCCGTTGCCCCGCAGGCCGTCGCCACCGCCTCCCTTCAGGCTTCGAGCGCAGCTGACGAGAACGCGTCGACCACGACGGTGTCCACCCAATCGACGGACAGCACCGAGATCACCGGCGTGTCCGGGATCGTAGGCACCGCGATGCAGGGTGCCGGCACCGGTTACGTCTGGGGTGGGACCGCCTTCGGCGCCTGGGACTGCTCCGGGTTCACGAAGTGGGTCTACGCCCAGAACGGCATCGAGCTGCCCCGTACCAGCTTCCAGCAGATCGCCGCGGCCACCCCCACGACCAACCCGCAGCCTGGGGACCTTGTCTCTCAGAACGGCGGAAACCACATCGGCATCTACATCGGCGGCGGCAAGATGATCTCCGCTCTGAACCCCACCCAGGGCACCTTCGTCCACTCCGTCAACGCCATGCCGGTGGACGGTTACTACACCTACCGCTGACCCGGCCCGCCCTCCACAACGACCGTGAGTCGTCGCGGAGGGCCCCGGTCGCTGCATCCGCTGCTCGAGGACGCCTCCGTCTCTGGCGGTGAGCTTCCCTTTTCTTGCGGACACCACCCTGTTCTTCCATGTACCCGCCGTGCGCTCACCGCACCCGGGTGCAGAACTTCCGGGTGCGCGGTTGCTTGTCGGCCAGACAGGTTCCGCGCACCCGGTTTCCCCGCTTGTGGGCACCTTCGAGTGTCGAGCATTTGACCACCGTCGTGTCGGCGCCCCGGGAGCACCCCAGTGGGGTGGCCTGCGCTCAACCGCGTCGATGTCGACGATGGCCCCATCCCATGTGAATCTGGGGGGATCGGTGATCCTTTGATGCCAGGACCCGGCACAGCCCCAGAGCACCCTCCAACGGGCAACACCTGCAGCTTTGATGACCCCAGAGAAATCGGCCCGTCGTTGAAGGCGAGAAGTACAGGGAAGCGCACCGGGAGGCACCAAAAACTGTTGGGGTGCCGTCGAGGGGCATAACCGCGCCAGTCGCCGTTTTCCCGAGCGAAGTGGGTGAATGACTTAGATCCTCCTGGCTCTCCCGCAGACTGGTCTTCAGGACAGGGCCACCACCCACCAGCGCTGATTCGCGGCCGGGAGCCGCTGGGTAGGCCGTGGAGCTGTTGGATGGTCAGGCTTTCGCCCCTTTCCCGGTTTCGGCCGGTGGGGTCACGGCCGGAGGCTCCCGTGCTGACCGATGTGTGGCGGAAGGAACGACATGTGCACGCAGACGGTGGCAGCGACACCGAGAACCTCCGTCCGCGTGGAAGGTTGCCTGGCCCAGCCCGTGAGGCCGGCTCTGATGCCCTATGGCGGTGACCTGCGACGCTGCTGGCCAGGAGGCGTTGCCCTCACTATGCGGGTGGAGGCCAGCACCTGCGCCTTGGTCGATGCTGCGGCGCTGTCCGCCCTGGCGACCGATGTACTGCCGGGGGCGGGTGGAGCGGATCTGGTGGATCTACGGGTGTCCGCACCCGCACACCGTTGGCAGGACCCCAGGGCTCTCCGTCTCGGACAGCCCGCCACGACCTCCTGGTATCACGCTGTCCCTGCTTCCGGTTATCCACCGTGCCCGCAGAGTGAAAGTCTGGGTTTTTCTGGTGCGGGTGGTGATAATCCCGAGGCTCCGCATCCATGACGTCGTCCGCACCACTCCACGCCTTCTACCGCCCCCACGGCCTCACCCACTGATCAAGGAGCCTTCCATGCCCACGCCCCCGACCGGCCGGATCCTGGTGGTTGACGATGAGACCGACCTGGCGCAGCTCGTGGCGGAATATCTGCGCAAGGCCGGATTGGAGGTCGCCGTGCGCCACGACGGCACCGAGGCCGTGACCGCGGTGCGCGACTTCACCCCGGACGTGATGGTGCTGGATCTGGGGCTGCCCGGGATCGATGGCATCGAGGTGTGCCGTCAGGTACGGACCTTCTCGGACTGTTACGTGCTGATGCTCACGGCCCGCGATGACGAGGTGGACAAGATCGTGGGCCTGTCCGTGGGCGCTGACGACTACGTGACCAAGCCGTTCAGCCCGCGTGAGCTCGTGGCCCGGGTCCAAGCCATGTTGCGTCGGGCCCGCACGGGAGGCGCCGAACCCGCTGCTGGCTCCCGGTCAGGGCAGCAGGCCTTCGTGATCGGGGAGCTGGTGGTGGACGAGGACTCCCGTCAGGTGCACCTGGCCGGGGAACCGGTGGCGTTGACGCGGATCGAGTTCGACCTGCTCTTGTGCCTGGCTGCCCGCCCGCAGCTGGTGCTCTCCCGCCGGCAGCTGGTGGAGATGGTCTGGGACACGCACTGGACCGGGGACGAGCACCTGGTGGATGTGCATATCGGGCGGATCCGCAAGAAGCTCGGCGACGAGGCCGCCAGCCCGAGGTTCATCCACACCATCCGCGGGATCGGCTACCGAATGGGCACGGGACGATGAGCACCACCGTCTCCGCCAGCACCCGCCGCTGGTCCTGGAGCCCACTGACGGTGCGGCTGATGCTGGCCCAGACCGCGGTGCTGGCCATCGGGCTGATCATCGTGGTGATCACCGCGGTGCTGATCGGGCCGCGCATGTTCTATCACGAGCTCGTCGAGTCCGGGCACGCTGATGAGGCCCTCGGGCTGGTGCACCTGGAGGACGCCTTCCGCTCGGTGAGTCTCACCGCCCTGACCATCGGAGGACTCCCGGCGCTCTACATCGCCGGGATGCTCACTTTCTACCTCTACCGCACGATCGGGCGGTCCCTGGCCTCCTTCAGCACCGCCGCCGGTGAAGTGGCCGTCGGCAACTACGGCGTGCGTGTCACTTCCACCAAGCTGGGCCCGGAGTTCGATTCCCTGGCCGGGTCCTTCAACGACATGGCCGCCAGGCTCGACGCCGTGGACACCACCCGGCGCCAAATGCTGGCCGATCTGGCCCACGAGATGCGCACCCCTCTGGCCAGCCTCAAAGGACACCTGGAGGGCATCGAGGACGGGGTGGTCGAGTGGGATGAACGGACCACCGGCATCCTCTACGCCCAGATCGCCCGGCTGGAACGGCTGGCCCGTGACATCCGCCAGCTCACGGCTGCCGAAGAAGGCATGACCCATCTGCAGTTCACGCTTCAGGATCCGGGCCGGCTGGCAGCCCAGGCGGTCGCGGCCGTCCAACAAGACGCCGCCGCCCAAGACATCTCGGTGACCGCTGTGGGCACCGGCATGGAGGTCACACCGGTGTTGGTCGATCGGGAACGGATGGGACAGGTGTTGGGCAACCTGCTGGAGAACGCCCTGCGCCACACCCCATCCGGCGGTGCCATCACCGTGCGCACCGACCACACCCCGGAGGCCGTCAGCGTCACCGTCACCGACACCGGGGAAGGCATCGGCCCTGAGCACCTCCCGCACGTCTTCGAACGCTTCTACCGGGCCAACTCCGGCCGGGAGGCCCACCGCGGAGGCTCCGGCCTGGGGCTGGCCATCAGCAAGTCCCTCGTCGAAGCCCAGGGCGGGACCTTGGAGGTCACCAGTGGCGGCCCCGGGAGGGGGACCAGCTTCCGGATCCACCTTCCCCGCCGCACGCCCCCGGTCTGATGCCAGCATCATCACCAGATCGTTGTGTGACGGCGGCGGGGTCGTGCTTGCCGCACAGAGCACGCCTGCTGCAGCAGGCACGACCCCGCATGATGCGCCTGCCGGTCTGGGCTATCCGTGGCCGTTGTTGGCCGACCCACCCAGCACCAGGCGGCGGGTGCCTTTCACACTGGTGCTGACCACCTTCTCCAGCGGCCCCTGCCCCACACCCCGGTGCCAGGCCACCGCGAACAACGCCGCGACCGCCAGGTGGACCATGAACCACAGGTAGGGCAACTCGTAGTGGATCTCCAAGGACAGCGCCACCAGGTGAGCGGTGTAGAGAGTCAAGGTCATCACCCCCATCGCCGACAGCGGCAACAGCCACGCCCCGATCTTCGGGCTGATCAGCAGGAAAACCCCCAGCACCGCCAGGCTCACCCCGAGGCTGGCCGCGATCGCCAGCGGGGTGTTGGTGTGCGGGGTGGCGATCGCCAGCCACCACACGGTCTCGGTGGGCAGCGAGTCCGGTCCCCAGACCAGCACATCATCGAGCTCGTGCTCACCCATCGAGGAAGCATCCAGCAACCGCTGGTAGCCACCGAAGGCATAGAGCAGGACGTAGGAGGTGGTCTGGGCGAAGATCGCCAGCCCCACGCCTACCACGACCAGTCGGGCTTGAACCTCCGTCCTGCGCAGGTTCAACCGCCCCAGCCCCAGTCCGACCAGCAGATAGGTCATGTACGGCAGGGCCGGGTAGGTCCCGGTCAGCAACAACTGGGAGGCCGTGGCACCCGGCTGCGTCAGCAGATCCGTGAACGTGGGGTTGTACGAGACGAATGCGGGCAACCCATCTTGGAGTCCCTGCATCAGCATCGGGGAGACCACCCCGAAGAGCGCCGCGGAGAGGAACAGAGCCTTCGGGCCCGCGTGCAGAAACGGAATCGCCAGCAGAAAGAACACCCCGTAGTAGATCAGGATGTTGTAGGCGGGCGGGTCCTCCGACATCAACGTCCCGATCCACAGCCCCACGAGTGCGATCAGCACCGCGCGCACCACCAAGCCGATGCGGTCAGCGGCCATCGTCCTACCCTCGTGCGGGTGCCGCCCCCCGGAAGTCAGCGCCAACCCCACCCCAGCCAGCAGCGCGAACAGGGCCGCTGAGTCCCCCGAGAACAGCCGCCACGACCAGCTCGCCTCCCCGGTCTCTTCGTTCCAGGCCGGCAGCAGGTGAATGGCCATCAACCCGACCAGGGCCAACCCCCGCGCCGCATCGATCCCCACCAACCGGTGTGTGGGCCGGACCACCGCGCCCCCAAGGCCCGCCGGCGGAGGCCCTCCCGCTCTTGATCTTGTACTCACGTTTCCCCCTGTTGACCATGAAGTCCCGTTGCATCCGGGAACGTCCTTTTCCAAGGGTGGGCATCCCGCCTGGAGAGCCTGTTGCGCGATCCTCAAGATCCCATGAAGATCCCCTGGGACCGCAGGCACCCCAGGTGCGCCCCACTGAGCCGAAGCAGGAACCGAGGACGAGGAAACACAGCGCAGGATTGCCGAGGTCGCCCAAGGCCCGCAGGGTCCCCGGGCCCCGGCCAGCCCTTCACGCTAAAAACGGGTGACCCAGCCTCTGGGGAGCAGAGCCGGGGCACCCGATGGCCCGTCCACGGGCCGATGAGAACTGGGGGTTCTCACTTGCAAAGTGTGCTCCTCGGGGCCCGGGAAATCAGCCCTCAGAGCACCCAGTAGACCAAGCTTTAGGGAATCTTCACGTCGTCTTGAGAAAAGCTCAACGAGTGCGTTCGAGATCCAAAAGGGAGCGAGAACCGAGCCAGGACACCCCCGCCCCTCTGATGTGTCTGCGGCACCGGCACGCATCCCAGACCCGGCCCCCGCAGTGTTCATCTCCCCAGGGCAGCGCGCGGATAGAGCACGACGGACCACGCCGCGGCCATACCGCCGTCCCCTCCCCCTGCCACCACTCGCACTCCTCCTCCAGCACTTGACACATGTACCCCCGGGGGGTAAACCTGTACCCGTACACATACCCCCTAGGGGTACAAAGTTGGGAGGAACGAGACCATGACGACCACACAGTTTCAGGTGACCGGGATGACCTGCGGACATTGTGAGATGTCGGTGCGTGAGGAGGTCCAGGAGGTCGCGGGCGTGACCGGGGTGGAGGTCAGCCACCAGAGCGGCCGGCTCACCGTCACCAGTGATCAGCCGGTGGACGAGGCAGCGGTCATCGCCGCGGTCGAGGAGGCCGGTTACCAGGCAGCGCGGTCGGTGTGAACGCCGCCGCACGGCTAGGGGCCTACGCGGCAGGGCTGGCGGTGGTGTTCACCGGGGCCTTCGCAACGGCCGGAGCCATAGTGCCAGAGACGACAGTGTCGGCCTGGACACAGCAGGCGGAAGGAACCCAGATGACCCAGCACACCGACAGCGGCCAGGACCCGGTGGAGACCACCGCCGGCAACCACGCGGGAGGCACCCCTCAGGGCGTGAGCATGGAGCAAAGCGGCTACCTACTGCAGGAGGTCTCCGCGCCGGGGACTACCGGGGACGCTGGGGAGTTGTCCTTGACGATCGCCGGCCCCGACGGGGCCCCGGTGACTGAGTTCGAGACCTCCCACGAGAGACAGATGCACCTGATTGTGGTGCGCTCCGATGGCACCGGGTTCCGTCACGTGCACCCGGTGATGGATGAGGCCGGGCGCTGGTCGCTGCCGTGGCAGTGGGAGGCGGCCGGCACCTACCGGGTCTACGCCGACGTCGTGCCGATCGGTGCGGGGCAGAACCTGACCTTGACCTCCACCCTGGACGTGGCCGGGGCCTTCACCCCGGGTACCCCGGAGGCGTCCACCACTGATGAGGTCGATGGATATCAGATCTCCGTGGAGGGTGATCTGTCCGTTGGATCCACCTCGGAACTGGCCATCAGCGTCACCCGTGACGGACAGCCGGTCACCACCTTGGAGCCCTACCTGGGTGCCTACGGGCACTTGGTGGTGTTGCGGGCCGGGGACCTGGCCTACCTGCACGCCCACCCCGAAGGTGCTGAGCCGGTCGCCGGTGAGGCGTCCGGGCCCGCCGTCGAGTTCGCCACCACGGCTCCGAGTCGGGGCCGCTACTACCTCTACTTCGACTTCCAGGTCGACGGGCAGGTTCGCACCGCCCAATTCACCCTCGACACCACCGGGGCAGCTGAGACCGGGACCCCCGCCGGCACTGCAGCCGAGGGCCACGGCGGGCACTGACCCGGTCCCGGCTCACCACTGAGAGCGTCGCGACCGGATCGGTGGCGGCCCTAGCGAGAGAAAGAAGCACCGCATGTCTGCATCCTCGGCCCAGCCGCAGGCGCTGGGCACTGACGTCGAGCTTGAGATCGGGGGGATGACCTGTGCCTCGTGCGCCAACCGAATCGAGCGCAAGCTCAACAAGCTCGAGGGCGTGAGCGCCAGCGTCAACTACGCCACGGAGAAGGCCCGCGTCAGCGCTCCGGCCGGGTACGACCCGCAAGATTTGATCGCCGAGGTGGAGAAAACCGGCTACACCGCCGCCCTACCAGCACCCCGGCAGGCCGACCCCGGTGAGGCAGCGGCCGAGGAGGCACCGGTGGAAGACGCTGAGCTGCGCACTCTGCGGCAGCGTCTGATCGGTGCGGCAGTGCTTGCGGTGCCGGTGATTGCGATGGCGATGATTCCCGCCCTGCAGTTCGACTACTGGGGCTTCGCCTCTCTCGTGCTCGCCGCGCCCGTGGTGGTGTGGGCCGGCTGGCCTTTCCATCGGGCCGCGTGGCTGAACCTGCGTCACGGCACGGCGACGATGGACACACTGATCTCGATGGGCACCACCGCGTCCCTGTTGTGGTCGATCGTGGCCCTGTTCTTCGGCACGGCCGGTCAGCCCGGGATGGTGCACCCCTTCGAGCTGACCATCTCCCCCACCCAGGGGCTGGGGAACATCTATCTCGAGGTCGCCGCGGGCGTGATCACCTTCATCCTGCTCGGGCGTTACTTCGAGAAGCGCTCCAAGCGCCGGGCTGGGGCGGCCCTGCGCGCCCTGTTGGAGCTCGGGGCGAAGGACGTCGCTGTCCTGCGCGAGGGGCGCGAGCAGCGCATCCCCATCGAGGATTTGGCCGTGGGGGATGAGTTCATCGTGCGCCCCGGGGAGAAGATCGCCACCGATGGGGTCGTCGTTTCCGGCACCAGTGCTATCGACGCCTCCATGCTCACCGGCGAGTCGGTACCGGTCGAGGTCGCCGCAGGGGACACGGTCACCGGGGCCACCGTCAACGCCGGCGGCCGCCTCGTCGTGGCCGCCACACGGGTCGGTGCGGATACGCAGTTGGCGCAGATGGCCCAGCTGGTCGAGGACGCCCAGTCCGGCAAGGCCGAGATCCAGCGTCTGGCCGACCGGGTCTCGGCCGTTTTCGTGCCCATCGCCATCGCGATCGCCGTGGCCACCCTCGGGGCGTGGATCGGCGCCGGGTTCCCCCTCGCGGCAGGCTTCACCGCCGCGGTGGCGGTGCTGATCATCGCCTGCCCCTGCGCCCTGGGCCTGGCCACCCCGACCACGCTGCTGGTCGGCACCGGTCGAGGCGCCCAGATGGGCGTGCTCATCAAAGGACCCGAGGTGCTGGAATCCACCCGGCGGATCAACACGATCGTGCTGGACAAGACCGGCACCGTCACCACCGGCAAGATGACCCTCGCCAAGGCGATCCCCGCCCCCGGAGTGGACCGGGCCGAGCTGCTGCGTCTGGCCGGTGCCGTGGAGAACGCCTCCGAGCACCCCGTCGCTCGGGCCATCGCCACCGGCGCCAGCGCTGAGGTGGGGGACCTGCCCACCCCGGAGTCCTTCGAGAACATCGAAGGTCGCGGGGTCCAGGGCGTCGTCGACGGCCACGCCGTGCTGGTTGGCCGGGAGGCCCTGCTGGCCGAGTGGGCCCAGCACCTCGACGACGATCTGCGCCAGGCCAAGCAGGCCGCCGAGGCCCAGGGCAAGACCGCGGTGGCGGTCGGCTGGGATGGGCAAGCGCGCGGCATCCTCGTGGTCGCCGATGAGGTCAAGCCCACCAGCGCCCAAGCCATTGCCCAATTCAAGGAGCTGGGCCTGACCCCGGTGCTGCTCACCGGGGACAACCAGGCCGTGGCCGCCCAGGTCGCCGCAGAGGTCGGTGTTGACGAGGTCATCGCCGAGGTGCTCCCCAAGGACAAGGTCGACGTCGTCGCGAAGCTCCAGGGACAGGGCAAGACCGTGGCGATGGTCGGTGACGGCGTCAACGACGCTCCCGCCCTGGCCCAGGCCAATCTCGGCCTGGCCATGGGCACCGGCACCGATGTGGCCATCGAGGCCGCTGACATCACACTGGTGCGCGGGGACCTGCGGGCCGCCGCGGACGCGATCCGACTCTCCCGACGCACGCTGAGAACAATCAAGACGAACCTGTTCTGGGCCTTCGCCTACAACACCGCAGCCATCCCCCTGGCCGCCTTCGGACTGCTCAACCCCATGCTCGCCGGGGCAGCCATGGCCTTCTCATCCGTCTTCGTGGTCACCAACAGCCTGCGTCTGCGCTCCTTCACCAGCCAGGCCATCGACCCCCAGCCGTCATCGGCGACCCCGCGCCTCCGCACGCGGCAACCGATCGAGGCCTGAACCCACTCCACCGATCGAAAGGAACACCCCGTATGTGCCACCACGACCTCAACCACCACCACGACGAGCACACCCATCACCATGGGCTTGCGAACGACGATCGAACTGGGGTCTCCAGGGACAAGATGGCCGAGTGCCCGGTGATGCCCGGCAACCAGGTCGTCAAAGCCGAGGCCGAGGCCGCAGGGCTCGTCCGCGACTACCAAGGCCAGCGATACTGGCTCTGCTGCCCCGGTTGCGGACCGACCTTCGACGCCGACCCCGCCAAGTACGCGACCGCCTGATCCTACCCAGCACCCCTAGGGCCGGCGGATCCGGGCCAGCTCCACAGCTGGCCCGGGTCCGCCGGCCCATACGACACCTACGGAAAGACGAAGACGCCACCATGGACACCACCCCTGTCCCTGAGACCACCGATACCGAGTGCCACACCACCCACGGCTACATCAGCGACAAGGACCGCTACCTCGCCCGCCTCAAGCGCATCGAGGGCCAAGCCCGAGGCATCCACCGGATGGTCGACGAGGAGCAGTACTGCATCGACATCCTCACCCAGATCTCCGCCCTGACCTCCGCATTGCGCAACGTCGGCCTCGGATTGCTCGACGACCACATGAAGCACTGCGTCCTAGACGCCGCTCAACTCGGCGAGGACGCCGCCGAGGCCAAGCTCAAAGAAGCCTCCGAGGCCATCGCCCGCCTTGTACGCTCCTGACCCAGCGGCATCTGCGACCTCCGCCCCTATTCGGAACACCTGCTGTAGAACCGGTACTGTGCGGTGCCTCTCGTCGGCAGGACTCGGAAAAGGGCGCTGCGACCGGAGCCGCTACCACCGGCAAATGGCACCTGACCGGCGTCGACGCCGCCCTTGGCCTGGCTTTGAACGGGATAGTCGCGATCCACATCCTGCCCGCCTGGGATCCGGTGACCGTCGAACCCACCGCCCAGTGGACCGTCTCCGACGTCGTTTCTCCGGGTACCGCTGTCCGGCCTGAATGGCCGGCCGGGGTCACTCTTCCCGGCCAGTGCTCTTCCGGTGACCGACCGCGACAGGAACGTGTTTGAACCAAGGACACCTGACCGACGACCTACACCCTCTGCACTCCTGCGGGTTGGGTAGGTTGCCTGTTCCCTGCGGGACCGCATCCTCCCCAAGCCGAGCTCGCTCGTTCCGGAACATGCCCACTGAGACGAAGGTGCTGGCAGCACCTCACGCTACGTACGGCCTTCGCCCGTGCGCCCTGTCAGGGCTCCGGCCCGGAGGGATGGTTCAGCGCATGCGTGACCACAGCCATGCCAGGATCACCGCAACCGGCACGACGGCGAGGACGAACGCCAACCTCAAATCGACGGCCCCCCTCCACAAGACATATAGGAGCAACCCCGCCAGTACGCTTCCGAACACCACCAGCGCTACAGCGAGACCTGAGTCCCCCATGGACTCTGGATCCTTACGCTTCCCCCTCATTCCTCTGACACTACGACCGTCACCAGGTGCACGGCAGATGAACCGATACATTTCATCCATGACCGGGAACTGCGCGTCAGCCGATCCCCACGGACAAGAAACCGCGGTCGCTTGTCGATCCGTCCAAGGAGCGTCAGGCCCGTGATCACGGGTGTGCTTCCCCCAGCGCCCTCGCGCCTATGTCGCTGCCCCGGTGGCCCCGGCCAACGGACTGTTCCAGGCCATCAACTGGGCCTTCGACCAGGCCGACGACCTCACCTGGGGGGACCTCGGGATCCTGGTGGCCGACCCAGTCCTGGTCGTCCAGCTCAACCATCTGCACCGGCTGCAGGCCCGCGGGGTGCGCATCGGCACCACCGAGCAGGCCGGTCGTGCCCGATTCTTCCACGGGGTGCTGATCGCCTACTGCCCCGACGCCGCGATGCTTACTACCGCCGAAGCCGTGCCCGGGGCCCGGGCGGTAGCCGCGGTGGCCGCCCACAACAATCAGCTGCTGGCGTGGGTGGCCGCCGGCACCCCGCAGCACCTGGGCGGTGACGACTTATCGGGACTCTCCTCCACCACACCGGTGGCCGCCGGGTCGGGGCAGCTCCTCCAGCCCAGCGGTTGAGCCAACAGCCACCACCCCGGAGAGATCCCCGTCCGACGGTTTCCCGGCCGTCACGATGCCGTGGCGGTGCGCTCACCGGCCACGGCGCCGGGGTGGGTAGTCCGGAAAGCGAACCTCTACTGCAACGCCGCTCTCGCGGAAGTGGCCGGTATCAGGCCATATGTAAACCAAACGGCCTCATGCTGGCCGTGCGCCGAGGTGATTCCGTCCCCACTTGTGCGGAACAGCACGCAAGCATGTATTTGCATAACTAAACTCGTGCTCGGATGGGTGATCGCCCGGCGTCACATCTGCTCCTGCACCCGGCGGACCGACCCACATCCTGCAGCAGACCACACCGGCCGCGCTGCCCGTCACCTCCGGAAGGCAGCTGCCGTGGCCACGACTCTCCAAGAACGCCTGGCCGACCGCCACAACCGTCTCAACGCCATTCGTCTGGTCCTGGCATCCGTGGTCATCATCGGCCACGCCTGGCCCCTGACCGGCGCCGACGGACCCAGCCTCGAACTGCTCTCCGACGTGGCCGTCAACGGCTTCTTCGTCCTCAGCGGCTACCTCATCGCCGAGAGCAGGGCGCGGACCCGGCTCGTGCCGTACCTCTGGCGACGGTTCCTGCGCATCTACCCCGCCTTCCTCGTGAGCCTGCTCGTGGTGGCCGCCGTCTTCGCCCCACTCGCGGCTGCACTCGAGGTCAAACCACTCGACCTCGCCTCCGCCGCCGGCTTTGTGCTGAGCAACGCCGACCTGAAGATGTCGCAGTGGGGCATCGATGGGACCCTGACCGCGGTCCCGACCCCGGACTCGTGGAATGGCTCGCTCTGGACGCTGTTCTACGAGGCTCTCGCCTACGTTCTGATCGGTCTCGTCCTCAGTCTCGCGGTCGCGGCGCGGCACGCCCGGTGGGTGCTCCCGGCGATGTTCCTCGCCGTGCTCGTCCTTCGGCCCCTGCTCGAGGGACCGCTGGAGGTCACAACCAACCTCTACCTCAATGGCGCCCGGCTGGTGGGCTACTTCCTGGCGGGCGCGGCGGTCTGGGCCTGGGCGGGCACCTGGCGCCCCACCTGGGTGCACGTCGCGGGGGCGGGGGTCGTCTACGCCGTGCTGACGGATCAGGGCTGGGCGGACCTGTACGGGCAGCTGCCGCTTGCCGTGCTGCTCCTCGGCCTCGGCGCCACCCCGTCCCGCAACTGGACCACGCGTACGGACCTCTCCTACGGCGTCTACATCTACGCGTACCCGGTGCAGCAGCTCCTCGTCCTGCTCGGCACCGCGTCGTGGGGAATCGCCGTCAACTCCGTGCTCGTCCTCTTCCTGACGCTGCCCCTGGCGCTGCTGTCCTGGAGGCTTGTGGAGAAGCCCGCCTTGCGGGCCAAGGCGTGGCTGGATCCCCGCGACCGTCCCGACCGGCGCGTCCCCTCCCCCATCGCAGAGGACCCCCACGCCGGGGCCGTGCCGGGCCTCCGTCCGCACTGACCCGGCCATGCCGCCCGCGTCCTGACGATGCACTCGCACCCAGGCCCGGGAAACCCCTACCGCAACATCGCCTCGCGGACATTGGCCGATATCCGGACATCTGTATAGCGCAGGACGTCCAACCGCCCCATCGCCGCAAGAGGAAGATGTGGGGGTGGTCTCTGCGCGTGAGGCGCCTGGAGGGGATCCCCTACTGCACGCGCTGGTGCAGCAGATGATGAAGGCATCAGCGTTCAATTGCTGCGCCAGTGTCAGGACGTGTTTCTGAGACTTGCTCTCAAAGTTGGCTGAACCCACCCGAGGACCAGGCGGGTCCATGAGTGGGTGGGCGTGGAGTGACGTTGTTCTGCAGGGACGATCTGGAGGTTTGATCCGGTGGTGGGTGCGCTGCCGACCTAGGGTCGTAAGCCCAGTTGGCGGAAGCGTTCCAAGGTGTCTTACAAGCCCCAGGTCTTGGCGATCAGACCGTTGCGGAAGGTGAAGAAGTACACCTCGTCGATGTTCTCGAAGCACCGTCCTGTGGGCGCGTGACCGCGCCACTCACCGAGGTGAGTGCCGGAGCAGCGGAACCGGGCGGCCACGGTTTTCCCGTCGCTGACCAGCTGCACGATCTGCATGCGGGTGTCGGGGAAGGCGGCACGGAATGGGGCGATCCAGCGTCGGGCGACCCGCGCCATGGCCGGGGTGTAGAGCTGGTCCAGGGCCTCCAGGCTCCCGCCGACCAGGACCTCCTCAACCAGGCGGGTGATCACGTCGTCATGTGTTGACGGCGCGGGGTCATTAGGGGCGGGCATGGTGTGTCCTCCAGCCAGGTGGGAGGTAGGTGTGCCGCCACCCTACAAAGGCGCCTCAAGGAGGTGCCCGAGACGCTGGCGTCGACGGCTCGGAGTTACGCGGCGGCAGTCACCGGGGACGGGTCGAGTTCGGGCAATACCCGGGGAATGATGCGGACGAAGATCACCATGCCGATCAGCTCGACCAGGGTCTGGGTCACCACCACCAGCGGCGCCAAGGACAGGGAGGCCGGCAGGGCCAGAGCCAGAGGCAGGACGACCAGGGAGTTGCGGGTGGCCCCGGTGAACACCAGCGCCCGGGCGGAGCGCACGTCCAGCCGCGCGGCCCGAGCAGCGAGGATCCCGATGGGGACCATCACCACCAAGAACGCCACGTAGAGCGGCACCACCGCCACCAGCGCCCCGAGCTGCTCCCCCACCGCCCGCACCTGGGAGGCGATGACGGTGAACAGGGTCGCCATCATCAGCGGCACCATGCCCGCGGCCATCACCCCTTCCACCCCCTGGACCGCAACGGCCCGGGGGGCGGCCCACTGCACGGCCGCGGCCGCGGTCAGCGGGATGACGATGAGCACCAAGAAGGCCTCCACGAACGGGGCCAGCTCCACCAGTGCGACCGTCTGCGCCCCGGCGAAAGCCCACAGGTACACCGGCAGCAGCAGCATCTGGGCGAGCATCAGCAACGGCGCCGCGGCCAACAGCCGGTCGCTGGCCCCACCGGCCAGACCGGAAAAGACGATCACGTAGTCCACACACGGGGCCAGCAGTACCAGCAGCACCCCCAGCAACAGCGCCTCGTTGCCGGCCACGAACCGGGACAGGCCAAAGACGACGACGGGGACGATCACGAAGTTGAGCACCATCACCGCGCCCAAAAACCGCAGATCGGCGAAGGCCCGGCCGATGGCGGTGAAGGGCACCGCCAGGAACGTGGCGAACAGCAACAAGCCCAGCACCGGGTTGATCGCCGCCTCCAGGGAGGGGGCCCCCGGGATCCACCACCCGGCCGCGAGACCGGCGGCGATCGCCACGACATAGAGGGCGATTTGGTGCCGCTCCATCCAGTCCACTGCCGTTAAGTCGTTCACCTGTTCACCCTAGAGCGTCACCCGCACGGCCGGACCCGGCAAGGGGCAATCAGTCGTCATCGTCCTCCTCGACGAGCTCGCCCTCCCAAGCCTCCCTGCCTTCCATGATGGCGAAAGCTGCAATGACGAACCCGGCCACCGGATCCATCCAGGCCGCACCGGTCAGGGCGTAGACGATCAGCCCAGCCAGGGTGGAAACCGACAGCAGCACGCAGATCTTCGTCTCGGCGGCATCAGCGAGGATGAGGTTGTCACCTAGGGCAGTGCCGACTTTCTTCTTCGCGGCGGCCAGCACCGGCATGATGATCAGCGAGATCACCAGGATGATGATGCTTACTGGGGAAGACTCCGGGGCCTCGCCCTCGATCAAGGAGCGGATGCCTTCGTAGGTGACGTAGGCGGCGAGAATGAAGAAGGTCACGGCTACCAGGCGCAGGGCGATTTTCTCCTTATGCTCGTCGGTCTCGCCGTGGCGTAACCGTGCGGACAGGCGTAGGGCAACCAGCACCGCGGCGATGGACTCGATGCCGGAGTCGATGCCAAAGCCGACCACCGAGACCAGCCCGGCCATAAGGCCGGCGGTGACGGCGATGATGCCTTCAATGACGTTGTAGCCGACGGTGAACTGGGCCAGGCGCAGGCCGCGACGAGTGAGGGCTTCGGTCTCCATGGGTGAAAGGACGGCGGGGGTGCTCATCGGGCTTCCTCCGTGGCATCTTCGGCAAGGATCGTGCCGTAGGTGGGGCACAGGACGACCTTCGACCCGGTGGCCGCCAGCAGAGTCTCGGCAGTGGCCAGCAGGTCCATCAGCTCCGGGCGAGTTAGGGCGTAGAAGGTCTGCCGGCCCTCGGTGCGCCCGGCCACCAGCCCGCACTCACGCAAGCAGGACACATGGGCCGAGACGGTGGACTGGGCCATGCCGGTCTCCTCCACCAGATCCCGCACCCGTGCCTCGCCTTTGGCTAGACGGGCCACGATGGTCAGGCGAGTGGGATCGGACAGGGAATGGAACAAGGCCACGGCAGGGTTCAGGCTGGTCGCACAACTATTGTTCGTCATGGGACGATGTTATCGGCCCATAGTGATGAATCGTATATTGACGATGTAATTTTGGTCGCCGCGGTTCTACGGTTTAACCGGTGGCCGCCCTGCGCCATAGGTCTCAGGTTGCCGGTCCGCCAACGAGGAAGGCGAGTCCGGTGATGGGTTGCTGCAACGCGATGGGCATGGGTGTGGGCCTGTGGCCACTGTCGCTTCTCGTGGGGATCCTGTTGATCGGCGTGCTGGTGGTCGTGCTGATGCGCAACCGCGCGGTCATCATCGATCGCCTCAACGGGTTGGGGTCCGGTGGTAACGGTCGCCGCGCCCGAGGGATCCTGCAGGAGCGTTATGCCCGCGGGGAGATTTCCACCGAGGAGTACCGGGAACGGCTGCACACGTTGAGGGAGGACAACCCTACGCGCTGAGTCTGGACAGACCGCGACCCCGGTGCCCCTTGCATGGGGGCGCCGGGGCCGGGCACGTATCAGAGGCCGGTGAAGGCGGTGAAGAAGCGGAAGAACACCGAGGCGGCCACGGCCACGTAGGTGATGGCCACCAGCGTCCAGGCCCACTCGGCGGCGAAGCGCACCAGCCCCGCGGGGGCGGGGATGATGCCGTGGACCAGGTTGCGCACGGTGAGCAGGATGGTCAGCGGGATCATCGCCGCCCAGACGATCATGCAGTACAGGCAGAGGATGTAGATCGAGAACAGCGCCTGGGACCACAGCCAGGTAACAAACACCGCCCCGGCGGTGACCCCGGCCTGCAACCCGACCCAGTACCAGCGCCCGAACCGCGCCCCGGAGAGGGCCGCCATGGCGGTGGTGATGACCACGGCGAAGGCCACGATCCCGATCAGCGGGTTGGGGAAGCCGAACAGTTCCGACTGCCAGGTGCCCATGACCTGCCCGCAGGACACCCACGGGTTGATGTCGCAACTGGTGACGTGGTTCGGGTCCCGGTAAAGCTCCAGGCGCTCGAGGACCAGGATCGCGGAGGCGATCCAGCCGATCACCCCGGTGACCAGCACGAGGATCGCAAAGGGGCGGTGGCGGGCGAAGCCGGGCAGGTGTGCCTCGGCTGCCGGGCCGGCATCGGGGTGGCCGGTGGTGGTCGTGGTGGATTTAGCCATGGTGGGTGTCCTTGACGATTCCGTTGTCGATGTCGGGGGTGGCGGGGTGGTGTCCTCGGGCCAGAACGGCCAGGGCCGCGGCCAGCAGGGGCAGGGCCCCGGTCAGGAGGATGGAGCTGGCCGCGGACTGTTGATCCGCCAGCGGGGAGGGCCCCCAGTCCCTTCCCAGCCCGGAGAACCACTCCGGTTGGACCATCATCGGGGACAGGGCGATGGCCGCCACCCAGGCCCCAAGGGCGCCGGCGACCGCGACCAGGGTCAGCGCCCGGGTGTGCACCGCGGCCCGGTCGCGCGGTGGGCTCAGCACGGTGGCGGCGAAGATCAGGCCTAGGGCTATGGCGGTGGTGTTCATCAGTTCGTGGCCGACGTGGGTGTGCAGGGCCAGGGCGAAGACGGGGGTGTAGTAGGAGACACCGAGCCCGGCCAGGACCAGGATCGCGGCCGGGACCGGGCGGACCAGCAACACCCCGGCCCGGGAGGTGCGCCACCGGGTGGTGAGTTCGCGCCACCCGGTGGATCCGTCGGTGCGGGCCGGCACCAGGGCTGCCGCCAGGCGGCCGGGGGCTCCGGCGATCAGCAGCAGCGGCACCGGGAAGGCCAGCAGCAGGTGGGCGGTGGTGTGGATGCTGAACAGGATCGGGGCGTAGATGGCCATCGCCCCGCAGGTGACATAGACCAGCAGCACCAGCCCGGCCAGGAACGCGACCGTGCGCGCGGCCGGCCACGGCGTCCCGGCCCGGTGCAGGCGCCGCACCCCGGCCAGGTAGAGGACTGCGGCGAGGATCGCCACGGCGATCCACAGCCAGTCGAACCGCCACTGCGTGAACCACCCGGTGGCGCTCAGTGGTGGGGGCAGCAGGTAGCCGGTGAGTATCTCGGCGTCGGTGATGTCCGGTTCCCGTTCCCGGGGCACCGGGGTGGGGGTGCGCCCCAGGGCGACACCCAGGGCCATCACCGCGCAGAGAATCAAGGCCTCCACGGTGATCAACCGCCACACCCGCCCCAGGGCCGGGGGCCTGGCGGTGATGGCCCGGCGGTTGAGGTATCCGAGCACCCCCAGGGCGAGGGTGGCGATCGTTTTGGCGATCACCAGGGCCCCGTAACCAGAATCCAGTCCGTCCCATCCCCCGATCCGATAGACGGTATTGATGACCCCCGAGACGGTCACCAGGACGAAGGCCGCCCCGGCCAGGGCCGAAAAACGCACCAGCACACGGTGCGTGGACTGCTGACCGGCGTGCCGGGTGGTCAGCAGCGGGGTGAGCAGGGCGAGCACGATGATCCCGCCGGTCCAGATCCCGGCCCCCAGCAGGTGCAGGGCCAAGGCGTTGACGGCCCCGTTGTGGTCATCGACCCCGGCCACGTGCCCCAGCTGGGACAACGGCACGACGGCGGCCAGGGCCACCACGGTGGTGGCGGCCACCAGTTGCGGGGAGCGAGCGAGCACCGCCAGGGTAGTGGTGAGGGCGGCCATCACCGCGGTCACCGCCCACGCCTGACCGGGAATCAGGCGCGTCACGTAGTAACCCAGTTGCCCGGTGAATTCGGGCGAGCCCGAGACGGGGGTCCCGATGGTGTCGGCGTAGCTGAGCACGATGATCGCCACCGCGGCCAGGGTCCACACTGCGGCTGCGGCCGCGGTCACCGTCATGGCCCGGGCGAAGGCCGGGTGCTCAACCCTGGGCCTGCCTGCGCCGGTGGCCGGGATGGACCGGGGCACCACGGTGGTGGCGAAGACCAGCCCGGCCCAGGTGATGGACATGGCCAGATGGTGCACGGTCGTGGCCGTCGGCAACCCCCAGCGCACCAGGATCCCGGGATCGAGTACGTCCCGGGCCCTAGTGGCCCCGGAGGAGCCCAGGGCGAGCCACAGCACCGCGAGGCTCACCAGTCCGACGCCGATAACAGCAGCGGGGACGGCACCCCGGCGCCGCCCCGTCTCTGGCGGAGCCGGGGTCGACGAGACGGGCGGTGGGGTCGTGGTGCGCGATGGAGTGGCCATCGGGTCAGTCTGTGGCTGCGGTCTCGACAGCAGCCCGGAAGTCTTCCAGGGTCTCGGGGTTGAGCACTTCTCCGTCGAGGTAGAACGTCGGGGTCCCGGCCACGCCCAGGGCTTCACCGTCAGCGACATCGAGCTTGACCCGCTCTTCGGTGGCCGGGTCGGCCACCGCGGCGTCGAAAGCGGCCATGTCCAGGCCGAGGTCCTCGGCGAAGCCGCGGAAGAGCGCGCTCTGGTCCTCGGCGGACTCTCCCCAGTCGGCCTGGGTCTCGAACATGCGCTGGTACATCGCCTCGTATTGTCCCTGCTGAGCGGCGGCCTCCACGGCCACCGCGGCGTTGACGGAGTTGCGGTGGCCCGGCAGCGGGAAATACCGGTGCACGAATGTCACGGTGTCGGCGTACTCGTCCCGCAGCTCCTCGATGAAGGGGTAGGCGGCCCGGCAGGCTTCACACTCGTAGTCCAAAAACTCCACCAGCACCGCTTGCTCATTCGGAGCCTTCGAGAGTACCCGACTGTTCTCTCGCACGAGTTGCCCGGCGTCCTCGGGTACTTCCGGGGTGGAATTGGCACGGGCCACCAGGATGGGAATGGCCACGGCGGCCACGACGGCGACCAGCAGGATCCACACGATGATCTTGGCCCTGGAGGGTTTGCGCTGGGAGGTGGGCGTGCTGGCGGTGGTGCTCACAAGGGGTTTCCGTTCTGTGCTTAGGGTCCGGGGTGAGTGGAGTGGCGACTAGTGATGAAAGGTCTCGTCCTGGCGGTGGGAGGCCGGTTCGATCTGGAAGGTGGAGTGCTCGATAGCCACGTGGAAATCACGGGCCACACAGGTCTGCAGGTCTTTGAGCACGACCCCGGCGTGTTCGGCGGTCAGGCAGCCGTCGTGGACGGTGACGTGGGCTGAGAGCACCGGGGTGTCGGAGTCGATGCGTGAGGCGTGCAGGTCGTGCACACCGACCACGTGCGGCAGGGCCTCCAGGCGGGTGCGCACCTCCTCCAAGTCCAGTCCCTTTGGGGTGGTCTCCATCAGCACTTCGACGGTGTCGCGCAACAAGATCAGCGCCCGGGGCACGATCAGGGCGGCAATGAGCAGGGACACGAGCGCATCCGCCTGGGTCCACCCGGTGGTGGCGATGACGATCGCGGAGACGATCACCGCCACCGAGCCCAGCGCGTCATTGGCGACCTCCAGGAAGGCGGCCTTCATGTTCAGGTTCTCTCCCCGCCCCGAGGCCAGGATGACCAACCCGATGATGTTGCCGACCAACCCGATCACCCCGAACCAGAGCATGGCCGAGGACTCGACTTCCGGGGGCTCCAGCAGCCGGCGCACCCCTTCGACGGCCACGAACCCGCCCACGGCCAGCAGTACGGATGCTTGTGCGGCTGCGGCCACGATTTCGGCGCGCTTGTAGCCCCAGGTGCGCTTGTCCGTGGCCGGCTTCAGCGCCAGGGTCGCGGCGATGAAAGCGATCAGCAATCCGGCCGAGTCGGTGAACATGTGCCCGGCATCGGCCAGCAGCGCCAGACTGCCCGAGATCACAGCACCGATGATCTCGGCGACCATGATTGTGGCGGTGATGAGGAAGACCACCGCCAGCTTGCCCCGCCGCCCGGTGGCGGCATGGGCGTGGTGGTGTTCCCCGCTCATGCCGGGACCTCCTGGACGGTGGCGTCATCAGCAAGGTCCTCGGCGGTGCACTCAGGGGTGCCGCACCGGCACACCGCCTCGACGGTGAGGATGGTGCCCAGCAGGTCCTCCAGGGCATGAGCCAGCTTCGGGTCCGAGAGCTCATAGCGCACATTGCGCCCGATCGGCACGCCCACGACCAACCCGCAGTCACGCAAGCAGGCCAGATGATTGGACAGGATCTGGCGACTCACCCCGATCCGAGCCGCCAGCTCCGAGGGCACCGCCGGGCCCTGCTGCAGCTGCAAGAGCACCGCGGCCCGAGTGGGATCGGCCAGTGCTTTGCCGAACCGGGACATCACCTCGACCGGGGACAAGATCCTCATGCCATAACCGTACAGCAGAATCTGTATCAAACGGGATGAGGGTCGAACGAGGCCCGGGCAACGTCCAGCTTGCGTTCCTACGGTATGGGCGGACGGGGATGCCGTCCGCCACTGCGGCATCCCCGTTCCCCGATCCCGCACCGCGCCCCCGGCGGGTCGTCCTGCCGCAGCGTCGCCCCTGCGTGGCAGGAGGGGGCCAATCCAGTTCGGCGGGAGTGCAGGCGTGGCCGCGGGTGCCCTATGGGTCGGCCGGCAAGGTCGCCTCCTGCCCCATCCGTTGGCCACCGACTCACGCCGCGGCAGGACCGTGACGCTGCTGTTCGTGGCTCCGACCACTGGCGCGGGGTACCTTGAAAGGCTTTCAGGTGTTGGTGCTTTCGAGGCACCCCGCACTGGGGGAATGGCTTCAGAAGGCGTGGCCACCGGCGTTGTGGCGAGACTCAGCGGTAGGTGTAGTACCCGTCGAGGGCCATGGCGTTGACGGAGTGAACGAAGGTCCCCTGGGTGGGGTTCAGCGCCGAGATCATCTTGCCGCCGCCGATGTAGATGCCGATGTGGTTGCCGCCGTTCTGGGACACCAGGTCACCAGGCTGCGGAGTGGTGGTCGGCGTGGCGGCGGCGATCTGCTGGAAGCTCGTGCGGGGCAGGTCGATGCCGTTCTGGGCGTAGACCCACTGGGTGAAGCCGGAGCAATCCCACGCGCCGAACGAGGTTCCACCCCAGACGTAGCCGCCCCCCACGCCCTGCTGGGCGGTGCCGACGATCCCGCCGGCGGCCGGGGTAATCGCGGTCGTGGTGGTGGACTGCGGGCTCACGGAAGAGGCAGCCTGAACGGTCGGGGCCTGCGCAGCGGGGGCCTGATAGGTGTAGGAGGCCAGGTCGGCCATCGCGGAGGCCGGAGCCGCATAGGAAGTTCCACTGGCGGCGGGGATCTCGGCGTAGGCCTGGGCCGGGGCGATGGAGCCGACGATCGCAGCACCGGCCGCGGCGGCGATCGTGGTGTTGCGCACGGCGTTCGAGGCGGTCTCGGCGCGGTGGCGGGCAGTGCTGCGCTTGAAAATAGCCATGGGTGTGTTCCTCCCTTTGCCTACGAGGTGAGCTGTCGGATTCGGGTGGGAGACACCCGGCCGCGGAGCGCACGCGCTCCGAACGACTTAACCCCAAGGCCCCGGATCACCGGGACCGGAAATGGTTCCCCCGCTTCTGCCAAGCAGTTTCTGTGCATGGGCCCCGGGCACCGGCAGAATTCGGCGATGTGCACGAGGGCGCCGACAGGATCAGCGGTCGGCACGCACCGAAGAGTACAAGATGATCACGAAACAATCACAGTCGGATTCGAGAATGTATAGAGATCATGAAGAAAAAGATCAAGATTTGATAAATCCCTAGAGTTTTATCGAATTTCTTCTGTGAATTTCCTGGAAATTATGGGAGGGCCTGAGGATGCGCGTACTCAGTGGTGCTCCTAGCATCGCCACGGGTTCGCCGGGCACACATCGCCCGGCGCCGCCAGGTCTGCTGGCTCTAGGCTTCGCCGTCCTGATCCTGCTCGGGCCCACCCTGGGTTACTTCACCCTGCACCAGGCCGCGGACGCCCTGGCTCTGTCGGCCCTGGTGGTGACCGGTGGGGCGATGATCAGCATGGTGGCCGGAGAAATGCCCACCGAAGCCCCAATCGGACTACCGGTGCGTAGGGCCCGCTTCTGCTCATCGGAGGATTGCGCGCTGTCCGCCCCGATTCCCGCCTACCCGGGCATCTGAGAAGCCGCACGCACCGGCGCCTGTCACGCGGTGCCGGTGCGTGCGGGCTGAATTTCAGTGGGCGCAGCAGGTGCATGTGGCCCCGCATCCGCCACAGCCGTCGCTGTCACGTGTGCTGTCTTCGGCAGTGAGGACCGAGATCGGGGCGCAGCAGGCATCCCCGCGCCAAGCTTCCAGCCCTTCCTTCACGGCCACGGCGGCGATCACCAGGGCAGCCAGCGGATCGGCCCAGGACCAGCCCAGGGTGCTGTTGAGCACCAGGCCCACCAGGAGCACGGCCGAGAGGTAGGTGCACAGCAAGGTCTGCTTCGAGTCGGCCACCGCCGAAGCCGAGCCCAGTTCCCGGCCGGTGCGGCGTTCGAACCAGGACAGGAACGGCATGATCACCAGGCTCACGGCCGCCAGCACGATCCCCACCGGGGAGTGCTCGGGTTCGGCGGCCCCGGCCAGGGTGCGGATCGCGTCGATGGTGACGAAGGTGGCCAGCCCGAAGAAGGAGAGGGCGATCACCCGCATGGCCATCTTCTCCCGGCGGTGCGGGTCGGGGGCGGCGAACTGCCAGGCCACCGCGGCCGCCGAGAGGACCTCGACGATGGAGTCCAGGCCGAACCCGATCAGTGCCGAGGAGGACGCAATGCGCCCGGCGGTGATCGCGATGATCGCCTCGAGCACGTTGTAGGTGATGGTGCCGGCCACGATCCAGCGCACCCGCCGGTGCAGCACCGCTCGGCGGGCATCGGTGACGGGCTTAGGACCCAGGGTCAGAGAGGTCATGCGCAGGTGCATCCTTCCGGGGAGCAGCAGGTCGGGTCCACGGTGACCACCAGCTCCAGCAGGTCCCCCAGGGCCTCGCCCAGGCGGGGATCGGCCAGGGAGTACCAGGTGCTACGCCCTTCCGGGGTAGAGGCCACCAGCCCGCAGCCACGCAGGCAGGCCAGCTGATTGGACATCACCTGCTTGGAGACACCAAGGGATTGAGCCAGCTCCGAGGGCCGGGCCGGTCCTTCGCGCAGGGCCAGCAGGACCTGGGTGCGCGTCGCATCCGAGAGGGCATTACCCAGCCGGGACAGGGCCGAGGCATGTGTGAGGGTCACCGTGCTCATGCCCCAAAGGTACACGAACCTATGTACTGTCAGTGTCATGGCTCCACGGGGCGTTACCGGCTCACCGGCACGGTTGGGCCCCAGGCCGTTGTTGAGTTCGCCAGTGCCGCCCTGGCCGGCACCGCTCCTGAAAGCTGGAAGGCCTGGACGGGCCCGTCCAATCGAGGAGGACGACGATGATGACTGACTTGGCCCCGGCCCTCGCGCTGGGCCTGTACCTGACCGGTCTGGTGGCCGCGTTCGGGGTGCGGTCCTGGATCCACCGGGCCCGCACCGGCTCCACTGGTTTCCAGGGCATCAGCGGGGCACCGGGGACGGCGGAGTGGTGGGGCGGGGTTCTGTTCGCCGTGGCCTTGGTCCTCGGTGCGGCCGGCCCCTCGCTGGCGCTCACCGGCTCCGTGACCGCACCCCGGTTGCCGGAGGTCATCGCGTGGGCTGGGCTGGTCATCACCGTCGTGGGGTTCGTCGGTGTGCTGGTCTCCCAGGCTGGCATGGGCGCTTCCTGGCGGATCGGGGTGGACGCCGCCGAACGCACCGAGCTGGTGACCACCGGAGTTTTCGCGGTGATCCGCAACCCCGTCTTCACCGCGATGCTCACCACCTTGCTGGGACTGACCCTCCTGGTGCCCACCGTGGTGAGTGCAGCAGCGTGGCTGTGCCTGCTGCTGGCCGTCGAACTTCAGGTCCGTCTCGTCGAAGAGCCCTACCTGCTGGCCACCCATCCCCAGGACTACGGCTCCTACGCCGCTGGTGTCGGCCGGTTCCTGCCCGGCCTCGGCCGACTGCAGCGCATTCCCCAAAGCGAGAGGAACTCCTGAAATAGGGCCCCCGGCCTACCGGTGGGGTGTCGAGGACACGGGATCCAAGGCGCGCAGGAAGACGAGGTCCCGGTTGGCGTCGTGTACTGGCGGATGTCGTGGCAACGTTTCTCCAGGGTTGGCTCCTCACTGTGGTGTCATGACCACCTCCGTGACAATCAAGGGCCCGTCCGTCGCACAGCGTCCTCGCAGCCGGTGGCGCTGGATGATGCCGGCGGCCTGTCTGTTGGTTCTCTTTGCGGTGCTCGCCCGTGGGGTGGCCGCCGAGGAGGCACCGAGCACCATGCTGGGAGCCTCCGGCTCTGTGCCTGGTGGACTGGCGCGCATCAATGGTGTGCTGCCCTATGCGCAGGTTGGTCCGCAACCGGGTGAGGTGCCTCCCGAACTCATCGGACCAGTGGCCGAGGGCAGTCACCGTGTGCAGGTCCTGCTGGAGATCACCGTGATGGAACCGGGGGGCCTCGAGTTCAATGCCGAGGATTATGCGGTGGAACGGTTGGGCGGGCGCCAGTCACAGCTGGCGTGGGCGTCCACGGGCCCGGTGTCCCTGCAGCAGGGCGAGATCCTGCAGGCGGAGCTGGTTTATGAGTTGCCGGATCAGGCCGTTGAGCTGGTTCTTGAGGGGCCCGGCAACGCCCGCTTGTCGCTGGGAGCTGAGCATCACAGCGGCAGCACCAGCAGGCGCTGACCACCGTCTCCGGTCATTGGGGGTTTGACCGGGGCATCAGCCAGGGAGAATGGAGGCAACTTGTCCCGTCGCCCACAGGCGGGTGGAAGAGAGCAGCTGATGAGTACGACAACGCCCGAGCACACCGGGCAGAGGCACACCGGGCCGGGCAGGCCGGGCGATCACAGGGTGAGGCCGTGGCAGATCGCTGCTGCCTTGATCGTGGCCTTGGTGGTGTTGGCCCTGGCGATGCTCTACAGCGGCTCGGGGGCTGCGCGTTTGGCCGCTGATCCGGGGGCGCTGGTGCGCTGGGGCCTGCCGGTGGTCGAGGTGGTGCACAACAGCGCCCTGGTCGTGGTGCTGGGGGCCTTGCTCTTCGCTCTCGGTGTCGTGCCGAGAACCCGTGGCGGGAACCGTCACGGCAACGGCCGCGGCGACGGCCAGAAAGCGGAGCATCCCCTGTTCACGGCCACGATGGGACTGGCCGAGGTGGCGTCGGTGGTGTGGACGGTGGCGGCCGTGGCCGTGCTGGTGCTGTCCTATTCCGATGTGGCGGGAGTGCCGGTGGGCGGGGACGAGACCTACGCTCAGCAGCTGCTGTACTACGCCACGGATCTGTCCCTGGGGCAGGCTCAGTCGGCGACCGTGGTGGCCGCTGCCGTGGTCACCACCCTCGTCTTCGGTGTCCGGGCCCTGATGGGGCTGTTGCTCACCTTTCTCCTGGCGTGCGCGGCTCTGGTGTCCATGGCTTTGACCGGTCACGCTGCCGGGGGCGCGGACCACATGGGGGCGGTGAACTCCTTGGGCCTTCACCTGCTGGGGGTGTGCTTGTGGACCGGTGGGCTGGTGGTGCTCGCCTGGCTCTCGCCGCAGCTGAGCGCCTCCGATGCCGGCACCGGCACGCTGCCGGCGGGCGCCAGCCGCGGAGTCGGGGCCCGACGGCAGGTGCCGATGGCTGCTGTGGTGCTGCGTCGCTTCTCGGCGGTCGCCTTCGGAGCTTTCTTCCTGGTGTTCCTTTCCGGGACGGTCAATGCAGCGGTGCGCATCGGTTCCTGGGAGCAGCTGTTCAGCCCGTACGGGCAGTTGGTGCTCCTCAAAGCTGCCCTGACCCTGGGGCTGGGGGTGGCGGGGCTGGCCCACCGTCGCTGGCTGATTCCCGGTCTGGAGGCCGGCCGGCTCACCGCCCGGCGCGCGGTGTGGCAATTGGTGGCCGGAGAGCTGCTGGTCATGGGGGCGGTCATGGGCGTGGCCGTAGCTCTGTCCCGCACCGCCCCACCGGTGCCTGAGGAGATCGCCGCGGATGCCACCCCGGCCGAGATCCTCACCTGGTACCCGTTGCCTCCCGAGCCCACGCCCGCCTCCTGGTTCACCACCTGGCGGGTGGACCCGCTGTGGCTGGCGGTGGTGGTCTTCCTCGCCGCCGTCTATTTGTGGGCGTTTGTGCAGGTCCGCCGCCGCGGGGACTCCTGGTCGGTGCTGCGCAGCCTCTCCTGGTTGATCGGGCTGGCGGTGCTGTTCTACGTCACCTCCGGCGGGGTCGCCGTCTACGGCCGGGTGCTGTTCTCGGCGCACATGGTGGAGCACATGGCGCTGACCATGGTGGTGCCGATCTTCCTGGTGCTGGGGGCGCCGGTGACGCTGGTGCTCAAGGCGCTGGAGGCCCGCCAGGACGGTTCGCGCGGGCCGCGCGAGTGGATCCTGCGCCTGGTGCATTCCACGTTCTCCAGAATCGTGACTCACCCGATCTTCGCCGCGGTGAACTTCGCGGCCTCGATCGTGGTCTTCTACTTCACCCCACTGTTCGGGGTCACCCTGCAGTACCACGTGGGGCACGTGTTCATGATCACCCACTTCCTGATCACCGGGTACCTGTTCATGCTCGTGCTCATCGGCAGCGATCCGATCCCGTACCGCCCCGGGCACATGATGCGCCTGATGTTGTTGCTGGCCACGATGGTCTACCACGCCTTTGTCGGGGTGGCCCTGATGGGCTCGGAGACCCTGCTGCAGGAGTGGTGGTTCGCGAACATGGGCAGGGATTGGGGCCGTAGTGCGATCGAGGACCAGCAGTTCGGTGGGGCGCTGATGTGGGGCATCGGAGAGTTCCCCACCGTCGTCGTCGCTGTGGTCGTGGCGATCATGTGGGCGATCGAGGGTAAGAAGGAGAACCGTCGTGTGGATCGCCAGGCGGACCGCACCGATGATGCCGAGTTGAAGGCCTACAACGAGATGATGGCTCGGCTTGCCGAGCGCGACGAGCCCATGAGGCGCCCCTGAGCCGGGGCCGCGCAAGAGGCAGTGACATTCGCGGCAACCTGACAACCGGGGAGAGACGACGCACCGCGGTGTTGACTCGACCGGCACCTGCGGCCAGGGCCGGTCGATTTGGTGGGACTGTCGAAAGCCACCACATAATGGGATCGCCGCCTCGAGCGGCTGATGAATCGAGGGGGTGGAGACGTGGGCGCACGTGCACGCCGTCTTGCCCGCGGGTGGGCCGGAGCCGGGATGGCCACGGCCTTCGCTGCTGCCTCTCACGTGGTCGCCGGTGGTCAGGTCCCTCCGCTGCTGTTGGTGTTGCTGTCCCTGGCCCTGTCCGGGCCGGTGTGCATGGCCTTGGCCGGCCGGGTGCTCTCCCGTTCCTTGTTGCTCGCCGGTGTGCTGGTCAGCCAGGGTGTCTTCCATCTGATCTTCACCGTCGCCGGATCCGTGACGACCGTGGTCGACGCCACCCACCACGCGCAGGTGAGCACACCGGCCATCGGACCGGCCCTGGTGCTGCAGGCTCAGGCTCCTGCGGTGCATGGTGGCCCGGGCATGCTGGACTTCCACGTGCTGGCCGCTGCGGTCACGTACGGATTCCTGCGCCGCGGCGAGGTGGCCCTCGTGGGTCTGCTCGACGCCCTGCGACTGCGCGTGCGCCAGTTGTGGCGAGTCTTCTCCGCCCCGGTCGTGGTGCACCGGCCCCGACCTGTCTCACAGAGGCGCCCGCACGTACTGACGGATCAGTCGCTGCTGCGCCCGGTGCGCTCCTACCGCGGACCACCGGCAGCTTGTCGTCGGAATCATCTGCTCCCGACCGGGCTCACCCTGGTGCCCACCGGCTGAACACCACCCCTGGTGGGGCCGGTCGTGGCCGTGAGTTCGGATGGCAGACTCGACGACTCGCTGGCCGCCGCATCGCCCACCGGCGCGGCGGCTCTGTCTGACCCACTCACGCATTGCCCCTTGGAAGGAACTCCTCCACCATGCCGACCACCACTTCTGTTCTGCGCCGTGCCGCCGCCACCTTGAGCGCGGTAGGCGCCCTGACCGCCCTGGGGCTGGCCCCCGCCGCCGCCCACGACGAGGTGCTGAGCACCTCCCCCGAGCAGAATGCCGTACTGGAAACCGCCCCCGAACAGATCAAGCTTTCCTACAGCGGGGAGATCATGGACATTGGTCACCAGGTGCTGGTGACCGGCCCCGAGGGGCAGTCCGTGACCGAGGGACCACTCGAGCGCAACGGCTCCCAGGTGATCCAGCCCCTGGCCGAGACCGGGTCCGAGGAAGGGACCTATCAAGTGGTCTGGCGGGTGGTTTCCAGCGACGGACACCCCATCGAAGGCACCTACAGCTACGAGGTGGGCGGCGGGACGGACACCCCCAACCCGGCTCCCAGCCTCAGCAGCACCCCGTCCGAAGCCCCGGCCGGTGAGGGCGCCGACAGCTCGGACGGCTCCGCCCAAGCTCAGGAGGCGGCCGGCCAGGAGAACTCCGGGGGTCTCTCCGGTTGGGCCGTCGGCGCCACTGTGGTGGTGCTGGCGCTGGTCGTGATCGGGTTTCTGGGCTTGATGTCCCGTCGCCGCCGCAACAGCTAATCCCGCAGCTGGGCCGGCGCAGAGGCTGCGCGGTACAGGCCCCAGGGGCGCGGCTGTCGCCGCGCCCCTGGGGCCTGTACCGGATCGCCCCGATAGACCGACCGCATACCTTGAGGAGCGCGACCACCGTGACGTTCGACCGGCTCGGCTTGTTGTCACCGCGCAGCATCGCAGCTTCCCCGACGGAGCCCGATACGTCGCACCTGTCCTGCCAGGGCCACCGGGCAGACGGTGGGATCTGACATGGGTGCCTACCGTTTCCTGCTCAGCGGCAAGTGGCTGTTCTGGCTCCTGATGGCCTGCGCCGCCGCGGCCGTGGCCGTGTACCTGGGCGGGTGGCAGATGGACCGCAACGACCACCTGGTCGGAGAGAACACCAAGATCACGCAGAACTACCGGGCCGCCCCCCTCACCGGGGACGAGGCGGCCGCCCAGTTCGCCGCCCTCGACGAGCGGCTCACCTGGCACCCGGTGACCCTGACCGGGGAGTACCTCGCCGAGGACCAGGTCCTGGTGCGCAACCGTCCCCAGAACGGGCGGGTGGGCTACGAGGTCCTCGTCCCCTTCCGCACCCAGGGCGGGGACGTGGTCGTGCTGGACCGCGGCTGGATCCCCACCGGCTCGGCCGCCAACGGGATGCCCGACGAGGTCCCCGGCCCGCCCGCCGGCGAAGTCACCGTCACCGCACGGCTGCAGCCCGGCGAGCCCGCCGTGGACCGCGGCGCCCCGGAGGGCCAGATCGCCTCCATCCAGCTCCGGGAGCTCCGGGAGCAGTGGGGGCTGCCGATCGGCACGGCCGCCTACGGGGAGGTCTTCGCCGAGGACCCGGCCCCAGCCGTGGCCCCGGCGCCCGCGCCCGAGCCCGAGGTCGACCCGGGGCCGCACCTGTCCTACTCCCTGCAGTGGTACGCCTTCGCCGCCCTGTTCTTCGTGGCCTACGGCTACGCCGCCCGGCAGCAGGCCCGCAACGACGAGTGGGACCGCCAGTACGCCGCGGAGATGGAACGCCACCTCTCCCAGTTCTACGACGAGGACGGCACCTACATCGGCGAGGGCGACGAGGAGCTCGTCATCCGCCAGATGGAGATGGCCGACGACATGCCCCCGCACCTGAAGTCCCTGATGCGCCCGAAGCCGCAGCGCCGGCGCACCCGCCCCACCTGGGAGGACGAGGAGGACGCGATGCTGGACCTCCTGGAGACGACCGGCGCGGACCGGAGCGGAAGCCACGTTCCGTTCCGGTCCGCGGGCCGGTCGTACTGACTCACCGTTGTTCTTGCGGGCCGCCTCGAGGCGGTGGGCCAGGACTGTCAGTCTCGGCCCGCCCTTCAGGGTCGGTTCAAGACCTGACGTCCACCCTTGCGGCGTCCGGCAAGGAGAGCCTTGGTCGTCAGGAGGTAGGCGAGGATCCACGGTTCGACGAGATACCGGTGACCCAGCCGCCGAGGTTGGGTGGCCAGCCGGTAGGCCCATTCCAAGCCCAGGGGTCCGAGCCAGCGCGGGGCCGATTTCTGGATACCGGAGTACTGGTCGATCACTCCCCCCACGGCCGCGTAAATCGCCGTCGGCAGCTTCTCCCAGTGCCGGCTCAGGAACTCTTCCTGCAGCGGCATGCCCAGGCCCACGATGACGAAGTCCGGCCGGAACTCCTGCACAGCCTGCACGATGTGGTCCTCAAGCCCGGGATTCCACCCTTCGCCAGACCAACCCTCAACCGTGCGCTCTGCATCCTCTGCACGCAGCAGTTCGACCGTGCGCGCGTTGCTTTCAGGGCTCGCGCCGATGACCGCAACGCGCCGCACCGGGGTGCACCGCATCAGGCCGGGCAGCCAGTCCATGGTGCCGAGGCGGTGCCGCCGGGCGCTGAGCCGGCGCCCGGAGCACCACTTGGCCATTTTCAGAATGGGAAAGCCGTCCGTCAGCACCACCTCTGCCTTGTCGTAGAAGGCACGGAACGTCGGGTTGATCTCCCAGGTGTAAAGACTGTGCAGATTGTGGCCCAGGATCACGGCCTTGCGGTGTTCCTCCCATGTCTGCGAGATCCACTGGTGCAACTCGTTGGAGTCCATTGGTGTCACCCGGATGCCGCTGATCGGAATCTCGATCTTGCCCAGCCTGTCCGCGTGGGCCTGGTACTTGAGCATGTGTTCCCCCATCGGTTCGGCAATTGCTGCCTCATCGTTCGGCGGTCGGCACATCGCCTACCGCCGTGGGATCCCCCAGATCTCAAGTGGCGCACGGGACACCAGCCCGTGGGCGCAGCATTCGGAACACCAGCCCGTGTCTCCCCCAATGCTCGCCGAATTCACATTAGCAATGCATGACGTGTCTGGGATGCCCCCACTTCCGCGCTGCGGTGTCCCCCCATGTGCAGTCGTTTGCATGTCCGATCCGGGGCGATAACACCATCCGGATCATTGGCGCGCTCCCACATGCCGGTGCTCAAAGCCGCTTAAGCTACGACCAGTTGGCCTGCATGATGTTGACACGCTCACTCCCCCACTCCCCTCTTCGGAGACCTCGTTGACCCAGTCGGATCGCCGGTCTTCAAATGCCGTGGACCGAACACTGCCCCCCCATTCACGAATCAAGGAGCCCACATGCCCCCGCCCATGACCGGTCGGATCCTGGTGGTCGACGATGAGATCGACTTGGCGCAGTTGATCGAGGGGTATCTGCGCAAGGCCGGCCTCGAGGTCGCTGTGCGCCACGACGGCACCGAAGCCGTCACAGCCGTACGTGCCTTTGACCCAGATGTGCTGGTGCTTGATCTTGGATTGCCAGGTATTGATGGGATCGAAGTGTGCCGTCAGGTACGGGCCTTCTCCCAGTGCCACGTGCTGATGCTCACTGCTCGTGATGATGAGGTCGACAAGATCGTCGGCCTGTCGATGGGCGCCGACGACTACGTGACCAAGCCCTTCAGCCCACGTGAGCTCGTAGCCCGGGTACAGGCCATGCTGCGCCGGGCGCGTACTCGAGACGTCGGCTCTCCTACGACCGCGCAGCACAGCGAGCAGAAGCTGGTGATTGGGGACCTGGTGGTGGACGAGGCCTCCCGCCAGGTGCATCTGGGCCAGGAGCCGGTGGCACTGACCAAGATCGAATTCGACCTGCTCCTGTGCCTGGTGGCCAACCCGCAGCTGGTGCTCTCCCGCCAAGAGCTGGTGAAAATGGTTTGGGACACGGCCTGGACCGGGGATGAGCACCTGGTGGACGTGCACATCGGACGGATCCGCAAGAAACTCGGCGATGAGGCCACCAGCCCCCGGTTCATCCACACCATCCGCGGGATCGGATACCGGATGGGCACCGGAACATGAGCAGCCCTGCCACAACAGCCCGCGGTTGGTCCTGGAGTCCGTTGACGGTGCGGTTGATGCTGGCCCAGACTGCGGTACTGGCCGTCGGGCTGCTCATCGTGGTGATCACCGCGGTGGTCCTCGGGCCAAGAATGTTCTACTACGAGCTCGTCCAAGCCGGCCACGCCAATGAAGCCGCCGGGCTGGTGCATCTGGAGCACGCTTTCCGGTCGGTAAGCCTGACAGCTCTGGCCATCGGTGGATTGCCGGCCCTCTACATCGCTGGGTTGCTCACCTTCTACCTCTACCGCGCGATCGGTCGGTCCCTGGCCTCTTTCAGCACCGCTGCCCAAGAGGTAGCCGCTGGCAACTACGCGGTGCGGGTGACCTCGGCGAAACTGGGTCCGGAGTTCGATTCCCTGGCCGGGTCCTTCAACGAGATGGCCGCCAAACTCGACGCCGTGGAGACTACCCGCCGCCAGATGCTGGCCGATCTGGCCCATGAGATGCGCACCCCCTTGGCCAGCCTCAAAGGATATCTGGAAGGCATCGAGGACGGGGTGGTCGAGTGGGATGATCGGACCACGAGCATTCTGGACGCCCAGATCGCCCGGCTGGAGCGCCTGGCCCGCGACATCCGCCAGCTCACCGCCGCTGAAGAAGGCACGACCGGCTTGCAGCTCACCCCTCAAGACCCTGAGCAGTTGGCGGTCCAGGCGGTCGCGGCCATTGAGCCCGACGCAGTCGGTAAGGATGTGTCGGTCGCATCCTTGAGCACCGGCAGGGGGGTCGCCCCGGTGCTGCTGGATCGGGAGCGAATGGGGCAGGTGCTGGGCAACCTACTGGAGAACGCCCTGCGGCACACCCCGCCCGGTGGATCCATCACCGTGCACACCAATCACACCCCAGACGCCGTCACCGTCACCGTCACCGATTCCGGGGAAGGCATCAGCGACAAGCACCTTCCGCACGTGTTTGAGCGCTTCTACCGCGCCGACGCCGGTCGGGAAGCTCACCGTGTCGGCTCGGGACTGGGCTTGGCCATCAGCAAATCACTGGTCGAGGCCCATGGCGGAACCCTGCAGGCCACCAGCCCCGGACCCGGGCGCGGGACCAGCTTCCGCATCCATCTGCCCCGCCGCACACCCACGGACTGATCTCAGCCCCAGCACCCGAGTGGCTTGTGACAGCGGTAGACACGGTCAGGCATGTCAACGCTTCCAGCATCCCCAGGCAGTAGCGAACCTTCGCCGGCTCACTCGGGGCCAGCCGGAGTGAGATTCTTACGCCGGCGCCTCCCGCTCCGGTCACCTCAATTCCTCATAGGGATTCCCTGCGCCGCTGGCAAAAGCCAATGGCTGTATAAGCGGTACAACAAAATAAAAGCTTGATGCCGCATTGTCGGCTTCTGCGTGGAGAACCTATGGTGGCCGTCATATCTATGACGCTAAGGTCACGCAAGTTCGTTTTAAAGGGTGCCCTGGCTTCGGGGGAGGCCGAACCAGGGCACCCTCACACCGCTGACCCGGAAGGACTGTCCGGGGCACCGGCCAATGAGAACTGGGGGTCCTCAATCTGAAAGTTACGTCTTCTCCAGCCCGGGAAATAGGGCGTGAAGCCATATTTGACCAGGTTTGATGGTATCTACACGGCGCCTTTACTCAAGCTCAACAATCGGGACCAGCATCGAGAAGTGGCGCCTCTGGACAGTGGCTGCGCCCTGCTGCGCCGCGTATCTCAGCGGCGTTGCATGAGCACCGGATGGCCATGCGGTCCAAAGCTCAGGGCCAACACGTCCAGTCCACCGTTCCGTCGGTTTGCACTATGGTGACCGTGATGAGTCACGATCACAGCTTCATCAGTGGGGCTTTGTTCGGATACCTCGCAATCATGGTGCTGGGGCTGGCTGCGGTCGGCTATGTTGCGGGATTGTGGGCGTCCCGAAGCCGTGGACGGTGGCCGATCCACCGCACAGTGCTGTGGTACGCCGGGGTCTTTTGTGCCGGGGCCGGGCTGGTGGGGCCGGTTGCTGAAGCCGCCCGCACGAACTTTTCCGCTCACATGGTTGGGCACCTGCTATTGGGCATGATTGGGCCACTGTGCCTAGCGCTCAGTGCCCCTGTCACCCTTGCGCTGCGCGCTCTACCCGTAGCTAAGGCCCGCAAACTTTCCCGCCTTCTGCGCACCGTTCTTGTGCGTGGGTTGACCCATCCGGTAGTCACCGTGGTGCTCAACGCCGGAGGGCTGTGGGCGCTTTACACCACTGATCTGTACCACTTGATGCACACCTCAGTGTGGCTGCACGCGCTCATCCACACCCACGTCCTCGTGGCCGGGTATCTCTTCACCGTAGCGATAGTAGGGATTGACCCCAACCCGCACCGCAGCTCTTTTCCTCTACGGGCAACGGCGCTCATCGGGTTCCTCACAGCCCACTCGATCCTGGCCAAATGGCTTTATGGCCACCCGCCCTCCGGCGTTGAATCCACCGACGCACGCACCGGGGCGCAGATCATGTACTACGGCGGGGACGCCGTGGACGTCACCTTGATCATCGTTTTCTGCGCCCAGTGGTACAGCGCCACCCGCCCTCGTGGAATACCTCAATCAGGCGCTCGTGCGTCGCGCTGAGCACGGAGCCGGCGCCAGCATCCGCCCAGATTGCCGAGGGACAATACGTCTATGGAATACATCGCGGCCGTGCTGCCGTCCATCTGCATCGGCCTCATCTTTTGGCTCGTTCTGCGCTCGATCTTCCGTGGCGACCGTACCGAGCGCGCCGCCGAGCTGGCTTCCCAAGACGACGCCGCACGCTGGTATGAAGAACTGAAGCAACGTGACGGTGGAGCCCTCTCCTTCGGCTCCCGCTCCCCCACCGATAGCGCACCGAAGCGCTGAGCCTGGGTCACTTATCACGATCCTGGCCAGCGAACGTAAGTGCGGGTGCTGGCTCAGCCGGTGCCGGGCATCGGATCGGTGCTTGACTGGTGCCGCTGTCGATCATGAGCGCGATGACCCTTACCCTGCACACGGCCCACCCGCTGACTCTGCCCACCGAAGTGCACTACGACCAGCCCTACCTCTGGTTCGGCGTCCAGGTGGGGACCGTTGCGCTCTTCGCCACCGCATGGCAACGAACCTCGGGGCGAATCCCTCTGGAACGGGCCGTGGGCCGCAGCGTGAGACTCACCCACCGAGCCGCCCTCGGCAGCCGCCGCAGACCGCGACCGGAACGGGTCCTGGACCCAGGACTCCTGACCAACGACTTGCGTCGCCTGCAACCCCGCAGGCCGGGTCAAGTGCCAGTTCCCCGCGGATACCTCATGTCGCCCAAGCTGAGCCTGCCCATTTGTACACGTGCCCACTGTTCTCGAGGCGCCGGCACATCCTCGCACCCCATTCCGCCGTCAGCCGCGCCTTGCTAGGACTTCCGCCCGACGATGTTTCAGCGCATCCGTGACCACAGCCACGCCAGGCATACCGCAACCGGAACTACTGCGATGACGAGCGCCAACACCAAGTCAACGGACCCCCTCCAGAAGACATACGTGAGCAAACCCACCAGTACGCATCCGAACACCACAAACGCTACAGCGAGACCCGCATCCCCCATGGTCTCCGCATTCTTGCCCTTCCCCCTCATTCTTCTGACACTACGACCGTTTCCAACTACCTGACCGATGAGCCGTTACATTTCGTGCGTGACCGGGAGCTACGCCTCAGTCGGTCCCCTGGGACAAGAAAAATAAGGCCGCTTGCGGCCGCGATCTCGTGTCAGCCCGTCGACGGCTCATGGCATACCGGTAAGCCATGTTCGGGACAGGGCTTCTCCCAAAGCCTGCGCAGATCGACGGTCGGAGGGTCAGGGGTCATCGGGTGTGAGCGGCGATGACCAACCAGATCCTGCGACCATGAGGTCGCCAACCTCACTGCCTAACCACCCCGGCCGCACAGGCGGCGCGCAGTGCGAGCCCCTAACGCCAGGCCACGAGGAGGTCCCTGAAGACCACGGATCACTTCCCCCAAGCAGAAAGTTCGCCTAGCTTAACTTTCCATGAGAGCGATGACGCCCAGGCCGCCGTCACGACCGGCACCACCGAAGGGAGCACCCACCGGGACACCGCCGGGACCACCGGACGGGTCCGGGATGGACGCGCCGGCGACTGGGCGTCGATGGGTGGGCCGCCAGCCGTTGGCGTGGTTGTTGGGCCCGGCGTTCGTGGCCGCGGTGGCCTATGTGGATCCGGGCAATGTCGCAGCGAATCTCACCGCCGGGGCGCAATACGGGTACCTGCTGGTGTGGGTGCTGGTGGCCGCGAACCTGATGGCCGTACTGGTGCAGTACCTGTCAGCCAAGCTGGGACTGGTGACCGGTTCCTCCCTGCCTGAGCTGCTGGGGCAGCGCCTGCCGCGCCGGCGGCGGTTGGCGTACTGGGTGCAGGCCGAGGCCGTGGCCGCGGCCACGGACCTGGCCGAGGTGCTGGGCGGGGCGATCGCCCTGCACATCCTCTTCGGCATCCCGCTGCTGGCCGGGGGTGTGATCATCGGGGTGGTCTCCATGGGGTTGCTGGCGCTGCAGTCTAAGCGCGGGCAGCAGCCCTTCGAGTTCGTCGTCGTCGGGCTGCTGGTCATTATCACGGCTGGGTTCGTCTCCGGACTGTTCTTCGGCCCCGTCTCCTGGGGCGAGGCCGCCGCCGGGATCGTCCCGCGATTCGAGGGCACCCAGACGGTGCTGCTGGCCGCGAGCATGCTCGGGGCCACCGTGATGCCCCACGCCATCTACGCCCACTCCGCCCTGGCCCGGGATCGCCACGGCAACCCGCCCCCACCCCAGGCACTGCCCCGGCTGCTGGTCGCCACCCGGTGGGACGTGGTGCTGTCCCTGCTGGTGGCCGGCTCCGTGAACATCGCGATGCTGCTGCTGGCCGCCGGCAACCTCGCCGGGGTGCCCGGCACCGACACCATCGAAGGCGCCCACGCGGCGATCACCGCCGCCCTGGGCCCCGCCGTGGGGATCGCCTTCGGGCTCGGCCTGTTGGCCTCCGGGTTGGCCTCGACCTCGGTGGGCTGCTACGCCGGGTCCAACATCATGGGCGGGTTGCTGCACCGGAACATCTCCCAGGTCATCCGCCGGGCCGTGACCCTGATCCCTGCCCTGGTGATCATCGCCGCCGGGGTGGACCCGACCTGGGCGCTGGTGCTCTCCCAAGTCGTACTCAGCCTCGGCATTCCCTTCGCGCTGATCCCGCTGGTGACCCTGAGCAGCAACCGAGCCCTGATGGGGCGCTTCGTCAACCCGGTGCCACTGCGAGTGGCGGCCTGGGTGGTGGTGGCCCTGATCGTGGCGCTGAACCTGGCCCTGATCGGACTCATGATCACCGGGCAGGGCTGAGATGACCCCCGGTAGCGTGGGACCCATGAACCTGAGCGAGATCACCCCGGTGGCCCAGGACTACCTCAAGGCGATCTGGTCGGCCACCGAGTGGGGAGACCCGCCCATCACCACCACCGCCCTGGCCACTCGGCTGGGCACCACAGCCCCCAACGTCACCGACACCGTCAAACGCCTGGCGGGCCAAGGGCTGGTGGAGTACCGGCCATATAAGCCGGTCACCCTCACCGGTCAAGGCCGTGCTTATGCGGTCGCCATGGTCCGCCGCCACCGCCTGCTGGAAACCTTCCTGGTCACCACCCTGGGCTACGCCTGGGACCAGGTCCACGAGGAAGCCGAACGCCTCGAGCACGCCGCCTCGGATGAGCTGATCAAGCGCATCGACACCACCCTGGGCCACCCAACCCATGACCCGCACGGAGACCCCATCCCTTCCGCCGACGGCCACCCTCACCGCCCCACCCACGCCCTGCGCCTGGACACCGCCCCACCCGGGGCCTACCAGATCACCCGCATCTCCGACGCCGACCCGCACCGCCTCACCCGCTTTCACGATCACGACTTGACCCCGGGCACCGCCCTGCACCTGGCCGACCGGACCCCCGACGGGGCGGCCACGCTCACGGTGGCCCCACAACACCGGATCATCCTGGACTCCGAGGACGCCGCCGCGATCTGGGTTGTACCCCGCTGACCACGCTCCCTTGCTGAGCATGCCCTGCCGGGCTATGCCAAGAGGGCCCCCAAGGAACCCATAGGGGGCCTCGAGCAGGTGCGGATGAACCCACCCGAAGCTCAAGCAACCAGGCGTGATTGTCATGCCCGTTTACCCCGTGCAATGAAAAGGCCCGCACAGGTGCGTCATACGCATCACGATGTCCACAGGCAAGACGTACTCAGATGGTCGTCGCATGCGGCAGCTCCCGGATGCGCCGGTAGAGCGTCGCCCGCGACATGCCGAGGTCCTTGGCCACCTGGGTGGCCGGCTCCCCACCGTCGATGAGCCGGAGGGCGTTACGGATCTGGGAGTCAGTGAAAGTCTGGCGCCGCCCGCCCAGGTCCTTGCCGGCGGCCCGGCGCTTGGCCACCGAGTCGGTGATCCGCTCCCGCTTGATCTCCAGCTCCATCTGCGCCAGAGCTGCCATGACGGTGAAGACCATCGAACCCATCGGGGTGGCGGTGTCCACGTCTCCCCCACCCAGGTTGAGCACCCTCAGTCCCGCTCCCCTCGCCCGCAGCGCCTCGGCAAAGGCCAGCATATTCTGCGTCGAGCGCCCCAACCGGTCCAGCGTGGTGATGACTAGGGTGTCGCCCTTCTCAAGTGCGGCCACCGCGTTATCGAAGGCGGGACGTGACGCACGGCCCCCAGACACTCCATGGTCGGTATAGATGTCATCGCGCCGCACGCCGGCATTCAGCAGGTCAGACACTTGACGGTCTGCGTCCTGCTGCCGCGTCGACACCCGGGCATACCCGATCAGCTTCCCCAAGTCCACCCCATCTGTCTCGTAACTGACGTTGAGTATCCGATTCTAGGGGCATCGATAAAGCACAAGGATGCGAGACACAGCAAACCGCGGAAACATGCGGGCGCAAATTCTCGTGACGAGACGTCTCGCATCCCCTACCTTCCAAGACACCCTCCCCGGCTACCGGTAGGTGTTCTAGCATTTCGGGCAATGGTTACAATGAACATGTACTCCATCAGTTGCAAGCCACAGAAGGCACGATGCCGTTCGAGGTGTTCGACAAGAGAATGACTCCGCTGGCTAAGGCGCCAAGCGTGACTATCCAGAAGCGCGGAGTCATCTCGCTGAACAAGGCCGCCTATGACCTGATCGACAACGCGGAAACGGTGGAATTACTCTACGACCGTGAGCGTCAGGTCATGGCGGTGCGCGCCACTGATAATTCCCCCCCCCCCGCACGCCTATGCGGTGCGCAGCGCGTCCAAGCGTGGACCCGGACAGGCAGTCATTTCGGCCACGGCCTTCACCGCCCACTAGGGCATCGATACCACCGCCACCCGGCGATGGAAGCCCTTCGTGGAGGACGGCATGCTCTGCGTGGACCTTGCGACCGAGGGCACCGTCATCACCGGCAACCGCACAAAGACCACGGCACCGGCAGATGCCATGGACCCAGCAGAAGCACCAGTCGACGATGCGGCCCCTGAGGTGTCCGCCGACAACGACCCCGACCACCTCTGACCCCACTCCCCCAGCCGGATATCGAAAGGAACATCGCCCATGGCCCAGAAAGTCGAAATACACCTCGAGGACGACCTCGACGGCGGCCCCGCCGACGACACCATCACCTTCGCCCTGGACGGTAAGGATTACGAGATCGACCTGTCCACCACCAACGCGGAGAAATTGCGTGAGGCGCTGCGTCCCTTCGCGGAAGCCGGCCGCAAGGCCACCCGCGGCGGTGGCGCCCGCAGCACTCGGTCCCGGGCCTCGGGCAGCGACCCGGACACCGCCAAGATCCGGGCCTGGGCCAAGGAGAACGGCTACGAGGTCTCCGACCGCGGCCGCATCCACCAAAGCATCCGCGATGCCTACTACGCCGCCAATTGAGGTGTTGACCCCGGGGTAGGTCGGGTAGTGCCCGCGTGCGGCTGAACGGCCCAGCGCCTCCAGCCGCACGCGGGCTGCGTCGCCAAGGAAAGCCGTGGGTGCCTTTTGACGCACCACGTCATGTAGTTCGATATACATGCGATTTGCTAGTGCATGACCTACCCTTTGCTGTTAGCAAAGGGAGAGGAAAATGCAAGATGGCTAGCGCCTTTGAAGAAGCCCTCGGACACATCGAGCCTACTAAGTCAGACAAATCGCAGGCAGCACAAGCCCACCTGGACATCAGAGACGTGATGAACCAGGACCAGAAGTTGCGCGAATGGGGCATTAATCCGGTTCTAATTGGATCATACAGGCGCCAAGTAGCGATCCGCCGCATTAAAGATGTAGACGTATTTTGCCGACTTGATACCGTTCCGGAAAACGTTACGGGCCGTCAGGCTCTGAACCATTTTTCTAAGGTCATCAAAGCCCACTACGGTGAAGACGCCGTGACGCCGCAGGCAAGATCGCTAAATGTCGAAGTTGCAACTTGGGGCGGTCTACATGTGGATATAGTGCCCGCTCGGCCGGGGGACAAATACTGGGAAATACCCGACAAAGGTGACCCTGCTTCTGGTTGGCAAGAAACCAATCCGGAAGAGCTTACGGCATGTAGCACAGCCATGAATAAAGAACTGGCAGATATGTACGTTCCTCTAGTCAAATTGGTGCGTCAGACTAGACGAGCATTAGGCATTAAGCGGCCGGGTGGACTTTATGTAGAAACAGCTCTCTATAAAGCATGCCAAGAAGGTCGAGTTGACGGCATAACATTGCGAGAGTTGTATATATCAGCCCTTCGGGGCTTGGCAGACGTAACTCGCGAAAAAGTTGATCAGAACATCGAAATCCCTGATCCAACACGACCAATAGAGAAACTGTTCTTTCGGGCCACTGACTTCCAATGGACGTCTGCGCGAGACAGGCTTGAAGAGGCCGCCACACGGGCTGAAAAAACCCGCGATCAGGAGCGGTGCAAAGCAGAAGTTGCCTTCAGAGAGCTACTGGGACAGAACTCTGACGGCGACTGGGTCTATCCTCTCCCCTCCGACTGTAATGAAGACGGCACCAGCAAGTCCCGTGTATACGTCGGCGACCGCAGCGGAAGCAAAGAGCCGCAACGGTACGCATGATGGAAGTTGACCCTCTATTCACCCCACTGCATGCGGACCTTACTTATGAATTGGAAGTCAAGGGATTCCTCGAATGCGAAAATGGGGTATGGTCCGGAACTGTTTCCCATGATGACGGACGCTCGTGGCCAGTTGAAATTAACATGCGTAGCGGTTACCCAACGTATCCGCCGAGTGTGAAGCGGACAGATGGTGCCCCGCTTACCTGGCATCAGAACTTCGATGGTTCTATGTGCTTGTACTCTCAGACCCAACCAGGTCAATTTCCGTGGTTTCAGCATGGCGAATTACTCACGAAAATAACCAACTGGCTGGTCCAGGCCGATGCCGGATGGCCAAACGAAACCAATCCAGATTTGGACCTTGAGCGATACTGGGAACAGAGCAGCAGATATAAACTGCTTGTTCATTCGGATTTGTCTAATTGGCCGGTGGGCAAAGACCTCAGGTTTCAATGGGGCAGTAATTCGGGCGTACTTTTCCAAGCAGGCATCCCGCACAAGGCAGCAAAGCGAAACAAAAAGCCTAGGAACGTCTACGGAATGCTAACTGACGTGGGCGAACTGATTCAACCCCCACGCAAATGGGAGGATTTGCAGAATCTAGTTTCTAACTTGGGTAAAATTGAATCTTTAGTTCGTTCGGGACGTATCAAATTGCTTTTAGTTCGGTATTCGAGAGCTGGTTATACGGGTATACTCGGACTTGCAATGTCCGTGCAACACGGTTTAGTTAGTGCCAAAGCAATTAATTGCGCAGAGTGGAGCGAGGAAATTACCTCACTCCGAGCCGGGCCTCAAGCTGAAGTACTGCAATCAAGTCACATCGTGGTTGTAGGTGTTGGCGCAGTGGGATCTTTTGTTGCTGATGGACTATTTCGCTCGGGAGCACGCCGACTCACTCTGATTGACGGCGATAGGTTACGTCCGGGAAACTTGGTTCGACATGCTGCTTCTCCCGATTTTATTGGCTTGATGAAGGGCGAAGCGATGGCGAGAACGTTGGGAACTGACCATAAATCGATTAGTTATCACAATACGTCTCTCTCTACGATGATCGAAGCTAGACATGTTATTGAATTGGCAGATCTGGTGATCGATGCGACGGCTAACCAAGTAACGACCACCCTGTTGCGTGAAGCAGCGAAAGATGCGAAGACCCAAATTATTACTGTCTACCTCGCTAATCAAGGTCGCTCTCATGTGGTGACTGTGCACCCTACCTCCGAAGAACCGGACGTTGAGGTGACATACATGCTCCCCCTAGCTGACGACGGTATTGAAAAAGGGTGTGGCGATCCCGTATCCCCGACGCCACCGTATGCGGTGCAAGAAGTTGCAGCGATGGCGTGCAGAAAGATCGTTGATTATTTCATTAAGGGAACTGCCCAGTCAGAGGTGCAGGAATTTCTGTGATTGAGACAGACTGCCTTTTTATTACTGATACTGTCCATATATGCCTTGAGGAGGCGGCTGTTATGGCTCGCCCCTTGGAAACCGGTGGAATACTAATCGGTTGGCGCGAAGACCACCGAGTCGTTGTCGTTGATTTTATAGAGCTACTGTCCACAGGCCTTACTTCATCCGCCTATCAACTTGATCCTGATCTCGTCAACCAAGCGTTGGACAAGTACAGAACATTTACCGATGATGCTCGACGCGGATATGTCGGGGCGTGGCATTCACATCCGGCCTTGAGCCCGCCAAGTTGGATCGACCGAAGGACCTTTGTTAAGGCATCGAAAGGAAATGCACACAGCCTCGCGTACGTTGTTGTTGCCACGGACGGGGTGTGTGTGAGCACGTATCCGACAGTAGTGTTGCCTCAAAATAGAAAGCCAGTTGCTACTCCCTACCCACCCATTAGAAGGGCAATTGAGAATTATGGCAAGAAAGACAAACACAATTGATCTCCGCCAAGCCTTTTTGGAACGACAAAAATTATTGTCGGCAGAGCTTGAACTTCCTCTTCAGTTCACCAAACACCCCACGACCCTCGGCGATGCCACGGAGGCGAACTGGACTCGAATGCTGAAATCTTTTCTTCCTGGCCGCTACGAAGTTGGTGGTATTTATGCACTTGATGCCAAGGGAGGTCAAAGTGAGCAAATCGATCTAGCCATTTACGACCGCCAATATTCCCCGCTCTGGTTTGAATCAGGTGGTCATCGGTTTGTCCCTGTCGAAAGTGTTTACGCCATTTTTGAAATCAAACAGAGTATAAATTCCAAACATGTAGCATACGCGGCTAACAAAATTGCTAGTGTTCGGAGATTGAATCGAACATCAGCGCCCATTGTAGACATTTATGGCACCCAGGACGGCCCTGCTCTTCGGGATCGACCAATCATCGGGGGGATTCTTGCCCTTCGCACTGATTGGGCTAGCGGCCTATCCAGCGATGTTGGGGTAAGTCATCTTAGAAAGCACCAGGGGGAAACGCATATTGATTTAGGTTTATCTCTCCTTGATACAGGATTTGATCACGTTCCCAATGACTGCAATACGAAAATACTGTCCCCCGGGTTAACTTTTTCCAATTCTGACGTTCAGCTTATTTGGTTCACGATGCACTTGTTCCGCCGACTTCAAGCTATTGGCACCGCCCCAGCTGTTGATCTTCAGGTTTATGAAGCAATTTTGGATGACGTTAAAGCCAGCGACTATCCTGACATCGACGCACCCGGTGGCTAATTAGCGTTTTTACTTTTTCATAATGCTTGTTTGCCTTTTTTCGCCATAGGTGAATTTTTAGTGGCCGATTCAGCGCAGCTTCTGGCGTGTTGCCCTGTTTAGGCAAGCTGAATATTTTGGGGCTTTGAGGGCATATCCGCTTTACTTTTGAGATTGGCGAGTGCCCCGCACTGATCTGATGCTGACCTGGAGGTGTGTGGTTGAGCTGGCGTACCGTGACGGGGGGTCGCCCTAGGATGGTGGGATGACCGAAGCTGTGGCTCTTGATGTACTGCGTGGCGGGGACACCGTCGATCTCCGCAAGGCTCGGGGGGCGTTTTTCACCCCGGGTGCGATCGTGGACTTCATCGCGCAGTGGGCCATCGATGAGACCACCGAGGCGGTGCTGGAGCCGGCGGCCGGTGAGGCAGCCTTCCTCCTCTCCGCCGCCGCCCGCGCTCAGGCCGTGGGCGGGGCGGTGGAGCTGGTCGGGGTGGAGCTGCACGAGTCCTCGGCCGCTTTCGCCAGCGAGGTCCTGGCCGATCACGGGGCGCAGGCCCACCTGGAGGTCTCGGACTTCTTCGAAGTCCCGGCCTCCCCACGCTTTGATGCGGTGATCGGCAATCCCCCCTACATCCGTTACCAGGCCCACGCCGGGGCCTCCCGGGCCGCCTCCCGTGCCGCGGCCGCCGCCGCAGGGGTCCAGCTGTCCGAGCTCGCCTCTTCTTGGGCGGCGTTCGTGGCCCATTCCACCGCGTTCCTGCGTGAGGGCGGGAAGCTGGGGCTGGTGCTGCCGGCGGAGCTGCTGTCGACCAACTACGCCGCCCCGGTCCGGTCGTTCCTGATGGAGAATTTTGCCGAGGTGGACCTGGTGCTGTTCTCCGAACGGGTCTTCCCCACGGTCCAGGAAGAGGTCGTGCTGCTGCTGGCCAGCGGCTGGGCCCAGGGCCCCACGGACCGGTTCCAGCTCTTCCACGCGCACAACGCCGCGGATCTGGCCCACCTCGGGGCCCCGGCCACCTGGGTGCCGACCAGCACCGGGGAGAAGTGGACGGCCGCGATGGTCTCCCCCATCGCCAGCGCCCTGTTCCACACCGTGGCCGACTCCCCTGCCTTCACCGAGCTGCGGATGTGGGGCAAGACCAGCCTCGGGGCGGTGACCGGCGGGAACCGGTACTTCACCATGACCGCCCAGGAGGTCGCCGAGCTCGGCCTGGGACGTGGGGAGGTGGTGCGGATCTCCCCACCGGGCTCCAGCCACCTGCGCCAGCTGGCCCTGACCCCGGCCCGGTTGAAGAAACTCACCCAGGCAGGCTCGGCCACCTACCTCTTCCGCCCCGGGGTCAACCCATCGGCGGCGGCGAAGGTGAAGATCGCCGCCGGGGAGGCCGCCGGGGTGGATCAGGCCTATAAGTGCCGGGTCCGCACCCCGTGGTGGCGCACCCCGCTGCTGGAGGCCCCGGACCTGTTCTTGACCTACATGAACGCCGACATCCCGCAGTTGGCCACCAACACCGCCCGGGTGCGGCACCTGAACTCCGTGCACGGGGTGTACCTGGCCGACCCCTATCACCAGCTGGGTCAGGAGCTGCTGCCGCTGGCCGCACTGAACACGGTCACCTCCCTGAGCGCGGAGACCGTGGGCCGGGCCTACGGGGGTGGGATGCTCAAGATTGAACCGCGGGAAGCCGACCGGTGGCATGTGCCCTCCCCCGAGCTGCTGGAGCAGCACCGGGAAGCACTGCTGGCGATCAAACCGAAGGTCACCGCCTTGCTGGAGAACGGGGACCGGGACCGGGCCACCGCCCTGGTCGACCAGGTGCTGCTCGTCGCTGGCCTCGGCATGGCCCCCGAGGATCTCGAAGCCCTGGCTCAGGGGCGGGCCACGCTCAAGGCTCGCCGGGTCGCCCGCTCCAAGTCGGTGAAGTAAGTGGCCGCCAAGCACGGGGAATTCGACGCCGTCCTGGCCGCCGCGGACCTGGCCGCCAATCCGTGGGACCACGCCGGGCCCACACCGCGCTACCGCATCGACACGAACCTGCTGCAGGACCTGGTGCGCCTGCCCATCGCCGATGAAGCCACCACCCAGAGCGGGCGCCTGGCCAAAGGCATCGACGCCTGGGTCGCTCACGAACTGCGCCGGGCCGGCTTCGACCCCGACGACGTCTGGCCCCGGGCCACCCGCCCACGGGTGCTGCCCCGGGACGTGCGGCTGCTGATGGAGAAGCTCCCCAGGACCCTCAGTGCGGAGATCGCCCGCCGCCTGCCGGCCCTGACCAGTGTGGCGCCCTCTGATGCCCGGTTTTTGGGGCGGGCCTACGTCAAACAGGTCGATGTGGCCATGGCCCGCTGGGACCGCGGCCCGGAACTGCTGATCTCTACCAAAGCCATGACCGCCTCCTTCGGCAAGAACGTGGCCAACCGCTTCGAAGAAGCCTACGGAGACGCCGGCAACCTCCGCGCCCGCTACCCCCTGGCCGGAGTGGGGTTCCTCTTCGTCCAACGAGCCACCATCCTGGGTGAGAAGGACAAGGCCGCGTTTGAGAAGACCGTGGACATGATGCGCAAACTACGCGACCGCGGCGACGGCAACGGCTACACCGCCACCTGCCTCTTGCTCCTGGAATGGGACGACGCGAACCCCGGGGACTCCGTGCGGGTCCTCGACCACACCACCGGCCCCGACGACGAACTCAGCGAAGGCGTGCCCGAAGACCTCGGAGCACCCCAGTTCTTCACCTCCCTGATCGAAACGGTCCTGGAAGCCACCCCGGTCTCCGAACACGTCCAAGCCCGCGGACGCTACACCGGGAAGGAACTGGCCGTCCACGAAGGAGAATGACCCCAAGGCCGGTCTGGGATCCCGATCGGTGGGAGGGGTTGACCCGTGCCAGCATCATCGTCTGACGTCATTGTTGGGGGATGCAGGCGAGTTTCGGGCTGCTCATTGCCCCGCGACGGGGGTACGGGTCGCGACAGGTCTCTTCATACGTTGCCTAGTTCTGTTGTCCAGGCCGTCATACTTCGTTGAGGTTCCAGTCCTTCATCTCATTGAAGCCCTTACATGGCCCGAGGTCAGCGTCACAGTTGAGGTTGCCGTGCTCGGCGGCATGCTTTACGTGCGGGTCATCATGCAGCGGTCCCATGTCCCTCGCCTCTTCAACGATCCGAGACAGCGGATACCGCGGACGCGCCACGAAAGAGACCTCGCTCGGCTTGATATTCCGCGCACGAGCGTGTGCTTGCACGAGGAAAACTTCACCCTCGGGATGCTCGCAGTCGACCGAATCGCAGATGATGCACTTGCCCTCGCCGGTGCGTCCGGCAACTTTTGAGTACGGCTGTCCCATCTGGTGGTCACAATCCTCAACCAGTTCGCCACAGATCGAGCATTCAAAGTCGCTGACAAAGCCAGGCGACACACCCATCCGAAGGTGTGACATGTTGATGGGACAGTCGCTCCAGTACTGATCGTCACGGAGGACGATTGGGCAGCCGAAAAGACCCCGGTTGACGAACGCGGCGCAATGGATGAGCGTGTGCGCCTCCTCCATTAACTCGTGATCCTCAAGATAGTTAAGCGCATCCATTGCAGCCTTCACTGACTTCTTAACGTGAGGCTCGATGGCCTCGAGCGTGGACTGATCCATCCCCGCCCGGAATTCATTCCACCGAGTCCGCTTGTCGCGCTGGATGGCGTCCCGCACATCGTCGTCGAACTCGACAAGGGCAAAATCTAGAGCTGGCATGGACGCGGCGCGGGCACCCAGGAGTGCGATGGCCTCGGAGTACTCTGAGGTCGCGACTTCAAGCGCCTCTCGACCGTGATGGTCGAGGTACCTCTCTCGCAGGGGGCCTCCCGACGGGGGGATAGGCCCGGCCTGCATGATCCTCATCTTAAATTGGCCCCCTCTGCGCTCCGCCACGTCAGTCGACCTTCTCCTCACCCTCGGCTTGTTCCTGTTGGAGAACCTTCAGCGCTTCAATGACCTCGGCACCGCTGCCCTCGATCTCGTAATTTCGACCGGTCGAAGTCTCGGCGACGGTCACTTTGAGAGGAAGTTGAGCAGCTTCCTCTTGCTGCCATCCCTGAGAGTCGGCACGAAGGCTGATGAAGTGCGAGACCGTGTGGATGATCCAGTCATTTGCCATCTGCAGGCACGCGAGACCGAGCGACCACATCTCCGGATCGATGCTGTATTCAGAGAGGTACTGGCGCGTACCGCTTGGCGTAGCGAACTCCACAGGCACGTCTTTGGACCGTGCGACCTTGGGCAGGTACCTCACGGTCTCGGTATAGCGGGGTGTGTCGTTGCCTTCGGCAGGAGCACGTGTCGGGATTACATAGACGGTGTCTGCTTTGACTGTCTCGGGAAGCGCTCCAGGAAGCGGGATCCACTCACCCTCGGTAATTTGTGCTGTCATAAGCCGAGCTTAGCCATGTCCCCCTTGGCCCATGCTTTATCAAACACACACTAAGTAGTGTCGATGAGGGCCTGTCGCCTCCCGCACCGGCTTAGGCACCAGGTCGGACACCAGGTGCCCCCGGTGCGCGCCTGACTCGGCAACCAAAGCCGCACGGGCTGAGACCTGGGTGACCCGGCCTTCGGCCCCGGCAAACTGCGCCGGGGCCTCCCCCACTCCATAAGCCGGGGCGGTCGCTGGAGGAGAAGAGCACGGCGGTGGCCACGCAGTGGCACCCCACCCGCAACGGGAACTTGGGCCCGCGGGATCTCAGGCCCGCCTCGGACCGGTCCATGTGGTGGCTGTGCCCATAAGGCCACCCGTGGCAAGCCACGGCCTCCAGCCGCACCTCCGGTGGGCAGTGGTGTGCCCGCATCCGGCGGTGACCGCCGGATGCGGCGGTCACAGGAAAGAAAGTATGGGCGGGTCACGACGTCTCTGACCAACTACTGCCCTCACCCCGCCCATGAGCGCGAAGCGACCTTCACTATGTTGGAGCTATTAGTTCCAGAAGAACGAACCGTTCTAACAGTGTGCGCCTGGAGTCGCATGTAGCGCTGACCCTGCGGGTCGCTGGGATACCGCGCGTCCCCATCTGTGCCATCTCGCCCGGGTGCCACCATGGGCCGTGATCAAGAACCAGCCTTCGAAGAAGACGTCGCGGAAGAAGATACTGGCTACGCTGCGGAAGTCCCTGATTTCAGCTACTCCGGTCCAGGTTCAGCGATCCGTGGAACCGCACGAGGTGCTCGAGGGCGTGGTGGTCGAGCTCGGTGAGACCTGGGTGCTGCTGGTCGGCATCCGTGACGGCGCCTATCTCAACGGTTACCACGCGCTGCGCCTCCAGGACCTGGTGCGCGTGGAGACCCATGCCACCTTCGTGCCGCTCCTGCAGCGACGCCAGTCGTGGCCACCGGCAGCTCCGATCAGCTCCCTTGACCTGCCTGAGGCGCGTTCGATCATCACCGCCGGTGCGTCCCTTACTGGGGTTGTGTCCGTCTACCGGGAGGCCACCCGCCCGGGAACGCTGTTGATCGGGGCACCGGTTGAGTGGGAGGAGAGGAACCTGTGGCTGTTGCTCATCACCCCGGAGGGGCGGTGGGAGCAGTCCATGGACAAGATCCGCCTCAAAGACATCACCCAGATCGATTTCGGGGATGACTACGAAAGGGCAGTCCTTGAGCTGGCCGGCCCCCTCCCGTCACGCTCAACCCGCCACGGCCAGCCCGCACTCTCGGACACTCCCCTGGCATGATGAGGGCGCTGGCGTCGACGGATAAAGTGCGCCCATGAGGTTCTCCTGCCCGCTGTGAATCCGCTTCCGTGGCACAGATCTGGGCCTGATCTGGCAGACCGACGACGGGACGCAGACCTCTGACGAGGACACCGACACGGTGCCGGTCCGTGACAGCCAGATCGCCACCGCCCCCACCTCCGAAGGCCCGACTTCACCGGCGCCGAGCAACAGCTCATCCGCGACGTCCTCACCCGCGGCCGCGCCATCCTCGCCACCCACCTCTGATCGCATGCCCCTTCGGCATGGACTGAGATGGCTTGAATCAAAAGGCCCCTGGGCCTATTGGAACTGTTAGATCTAACCGCTCCAACTACGTGCCACCGTCCCATGTTGCCCTTAATGGATGTCTATATCAGGAAGGCCACGGAGAGCTACTCACAATGTCCATCAAGCGTCACCGCCCCACAGCCAACCAACTCCGGGCAACCGGACCTATATCGAGGTTGAAGGTAACAACGGCAGCAGCAGACGCTTAGCTCGCCCACCTGAAGCGGGCCCCCAATAACTCGGATCCACGCTTCGGCGGAAGCCTGGGCAGCGAGGCAATACATCAACTGCCCACACCACCCATCAAGCACCCTAGGCGAAGCCGGTCTACCGAAAATGTTAGAGCGATTAGAACTAACCGTTCTAACCGCTCTAACATTTTGGCGTGCAACCTGGACGGGATGAAATCGGAGCTCATGTCGTCACTACCTACATAGCCTGTCCCGCAACAGTGAGGTCGTCCCGAGGAGCCAGGACCTAGTGGGAAAGTTGGAACCAACAGCTCCAACAAGTGACGTTTCATCATGGAAGATCTGCGCCTGAAGCCCTGCCCCGACAAAGGCAGTGGTTTACAGATGATCGTTCTGTTGGAACTGTTAGAACTAACATCTCTAAATGACCCGCGGTCTTTGCATAGAGGAGCGTCAAGTTCACTCCGTCGTTCTTTTTCTGCTCGATGCAGCTACGAGAAAGGCAGACATTGCTCGAACGCCATACGCGCGCTCGAACAGGCACCGAGCCACGATGGTGGAGGCGCGTTGGCAGCTACAAGTTCACTCTGCATCAGGCATCTTCATCCGCGGGCCAGTGCGCAGACGCTTGGTGACGGGAGGGAAAGGCTTGCCGCCGTTGTGGGTGGACTCCAGATCCTGCAATCGGTCCACGAGCATCTGTTCGAGGAAGTCACTGAACGAATCGTCCCGTGGAGCCAGAGCGTTGTAGGCCGCCCTCAGCCTGACATCGATTTCGGGCTCCACGTAGGGCTGGACACGCGTCTTTCGCAGATTTGCTTTGGGGCGCTTGGGGCCTGCTTTGGCCTCGGGCCCCGATTCGGGCGCCGGCGTGTTGCGTGAGGGCAAGGTGGATCGCCCGGCGATAGGGGATATGAGACGGTCCGAGGCTGGCAGCGGAGGGGTCAAGGCCTGTCGGCGCGCTGGGCGTGCGGGCATTGGTCAGTTCCCTCCAACTCGGGTGGGCAGCAGGCGTTGGAGGTGAGCATCGTAAAAACGAACCAGTTCCTCCGTCTTGGGCAGCTCGTCCAATCCCATTCCGGCCTCCTGAGCAGTCTTCACAGCTTCGCGTTTGGGGATATAGGGCTCCAGGAGCTGGTCCCCGTAGGTTTCAGCCAGCCACAAGCGCCATTCTCGCGAGGCGATAGTGGAGGGTTCCCACAGATTGAGTAGCACCCCACGGTTGATCAGCTCCGGGTTCAGTTCCTTCTGAACTTCCTGGATGGAGGTGAAGATATGGGCGACTCCGTTGGCGGCATACAGTGCCGGCATGGTCACCACCAGCACCTGCGTGGCGGCCACCAGGGCATTGACAGTCAGAGCCCCGCGGTTAGGCGGGCAGTCGATGATCACCAAGTCGTAGCGGTCGGCCATTGTGGCCAGGTTGGCTTTCAGCCGTGAGGAGTTCTCTGGCGTTTTGGGTTTTTGGGTGAGCTCGTCCTCGATGTAAGTCAGCGCCTCACCGGACGTTGGAGCAAGGTCCACGCCTTCCCAAACAGCGGGGACGATCACGTCGTCAAGCGCGTAGCGGTGCTCCGCTTCCGGATTGAGCGTGTCAGCAACCCCAAGGGCTTCCGGCTGTGGGGGTTCAGCAGCCAGTGCGGAAGTCAGATTGCCCTGCGGATCAGCGTCGACGGCCAGTACGCGCAGACCTGCACGGGCGGCGGCTCGGGTCAGGTGGTACGTGGTGGTTGTTTTCCCAACCCCGCCCTTCTGGGCGGCGACAGCGACGATGTCCACGGGGACTCCTTGGGTCTCGGGGGAGTGATGCCAAAGCATGCCTATCACTGTTAGTTCCGTTGGAACTAACAGTACACAGTTAGAACTATTACCTCCAACGTCTTGGCCAGGCGTGGCACCAAACTTATACAGGAAAGCTGCTCAAGGATCTGCTACCCCAGTGATGCGGCCGCCCTCAAGGCACACTGACATCAAAGGTGACGTGTCTTCCCAGATGCGGGGGCAGGGAAGTGGCACTTAGGTTCCCCAGTCTTCTTTGGCAAGCGTTTCGGAGGCCCTCCGGGGCCGAGGAAACGTGCGGCAGCTCCTCATGTGTCTTGGGTCAGCTCACGGTGCGTAGTTCTGCCCAGTCGGTCGTATACCGGGGCGACAGGTCAGCTTGCCGGTTCCGCCAGGGGGCGGAGGAGCGGGTGCCAAGCCGGCCCAGCGCCAGGCTGCCGGTGCCGAAGCGGCGGTTCACCGCGTCGATGAGCTCCCCGAGCGGGGCCGGCTGCTCGAGCACACCGGGTAGGACGGGCACGGCACCCTCGGGGGCGAGGTCCACACAGAGGATGCCTGCGCGCATGTAGGACATGCCGTGCATCAGCTTGGGCCCCAGCGCCGCCCGGGCCGCGGCCACCAGGGGAGTGGGCTCGTTGGTGGGCACGGCCAGCCGCACGTGCGCGGAGACATTGTGTGCTGGGCCTGGCCGGTGCGGGGAGGTGCTGGCGAAGACGGTGCAGCGCCCGGTGACCTCGCCTTCCTTCCGGAGACGGCGGGAAGCGCGTTGGGCGAACTCGGCCACCGCGGCCCCGACGATCTCCGGGTCATGAATCGGGTCCGGGAAGGATCGGGAGACCAGGATCTGCTGCTTGGTGGCCACCTCGTCCTCCACGGGGATGGCGGGGAAACCGTTGAGCTCCAGCACGGTGCGCATCTGCACCACGGAGAACGTGTTCCGGATGGCCACCGGGTCGGCATCGCGCAGGTCGGCGATGGTCTCGATGCCCATCGCCTCCAGGCGCTGGGCCAGCCGACCCGCGATCCCCCAGACCTCGGTGACGGGCAGGGCGGCCATGAGCTTCTCCCAGTACCCCTCGGGGGCCTGGTCCCAGTGCACCACCCCACCGGTGGCGGGCAGTTTCTTCGCGGTTTCGGTGGCGATCTTCGCCCGCGTCTTGGAGCTGGCGATCCCGATGCTCACGGGCAGCCCGACGTTGCGGGCCACGGTGGCCTTGAGCCGGCGTGCCCACCGGGTTTGCTCGGCCGGGGTGCCCTCGGGTGGGAGGAGGAAGCACTCGTCGATGGAGTACACCTCCTGCCCCATCGCGTGGCGGGCCAGCAGCAGCATCACCCGCTCGGACAGGTCCGCGTAGAGCTGGTAGTTGGAGGAGCGTTTGATCAATCCCCACCGGGCCGCGTCGGCGCGCAGCTGGAACCAGGGGTCCCCCATCTTGATCCCTAACGCCTTGGCCGCCGCGGAACGGGCGACGACACAGCCGTCGTTGTTGGAGAGCACCACCAGGGGTTTGCCGGCCAGGGAGGGCTCGAAGAGGGCCTCGCAGGAGGCGTAGAAGTTGTTCACGTCGACCAGGGCGATCACCGCAGACCACCGTCCTAGTGCAGCTTCCGCTGGTTGATGTGGCGGATTCCGTATACCACGACACCCCAGATGTGCAGGGTCGACAGCGACGGGACCTCCACGTCGGGGTAGGCCGGGTTCTCCGGGTGCAGCACGACCCGGTTCGGGTGGACGTGGAGGGTCTTGATGGTGAAGTCCCCGTCGAGGACGGCGATCACGACATCGCCGTCTTTGGGGGTCAGGGATCGGTCCACGAGGACTTCGTCGCCGTGGTAGATCCCGATGCCTTCCATGGAGTCTCCGGTGACCCGGAAGGCGTAGGTGGAGGTGACGTCTCTGATCAGGACCTCGTTGAGGTCGATCCGGCCGTCGTCGAAGCTGTCCTGGGCAGGGGAGGGGAAGCCAGCCGGGACTCGGACCAGGACCGCAGAGACCAGCACGGGGCGGTCAATGGTGAGCGGAACTGGGTGTCTCATGCCGCCAGGATAGAACACCTATTCGACCCCAAAGCCAAAACATAAACTCATACCGTACACATATGCGGTTTGACTGGTGCTGACGGGGCGGATTCTGCCCCGTCCACCGGACACGCCAAGGGCGGACCGGCTACGGGGTCGAGGCGGCTGCAGCAGCTGCTTCGTGCTGGCCGGCGGCGATTTGGGCGGCCCAGCGTTGCCGGAACGGCCGGCGGGGGCCAGAAAGGAGAGAGGACGCGGGGGCGGTGTGGGCGGGCGCGCAGTGGGGCCCCGCCATGGGATTCAGCGGGGCCCCGTGCGTCCATGAAGCGGCCAAGCCTGGACGCACATCGATGAGGGCACCTGCCTGCCGGTGGATTGTCGTTCACGTCCAGCAGGTTCCAGGTGGCGCATCGACGTAGCCAGGGTAGGAGCCGGAACTGGGTCTTACCTCGACACAGCACCGCAGCAGACAACCACCCACGCAGCTTACGGTGGGCAGCTCCGCCTAGTCGGAGGTGTCGCTGGGGGAGGTCCTCAGGGCAAATCTCGGTGGGCACTGCGCCCCGAACGGCAGCTCACCCTAGAGGGCCAGGTGTTCACTGTTGCTCTCGGGGTGGTGGATTACGGTTGTCCGCGGCGTTCTTGGGAGCGTCGGGCGAGCTCGTCGAGGTCGATGTCACCGGCTACGTAGCGGTCGGTGTCAGCCATGGCCGCCGGGGTGGGGGCGAGGTCTTCCAGCACCGCATGGTGCCAGCTCATCTCCGCGGCCAATACTTGCTGGAGCTGTTCGCGGGCATCGGCAGCTTCGGACTTCGGTTCGCTGAGGAGGGTGTCCACCGGGGGTCCGACCATGGTGCCCAGCGCTGCCGTGGTCACGGCCACACCTATGACCAGGACCCCCAGCGCCCCCAAGGCATGGGCGGTCCCTTGCCGCGCATGGAATGCACGACTCTTCCGCTTTTGTCGTTGTCGCATCAGCAAAAGGGTACGGGAGTGCGTTTCCCGGATCGAAACGCGGCGCATGCCTGGTGTTTGTCCACTGTTCGCCTGAACCGATTCGTCTCGTGCCTCCATCGACGGCCTTCCGAGGTGCGGTGGTCACGGGAGTAGACGACTGCCAGCACGGGGAGGACACTGGGCGTCGGTGAAAGGCATCTCACCCGAAAGGCCGGGGCTCGTTCCCGGTCTTTCGTCTGCCGTGGGGGCCGATGCTGTGGTCCCGGTGGACTCCCTTATCGGGTGCTTGGCTTAAAAGGGGGCGGGCCCTGCCTGGTTGAGGGGGCGGCAGGGCCCGTCCGATGCCCGCACGGGGGAGGTGACGGAACATCGTCGATCAGCATCTACTCCCGTGGCACGCAGGAATACGTCCATCTGCGGCAGGAGTACTGGCCGTTGCTGATCGATGTCCCCAGGGTAGGACACGTGTGCGTTCGTGCACGTAGTGCAGTAGAAGGTGAAGCCGCGTGTCGGCCGGCGCTGGGTCGGGCAGGGACTCGCCGGGGAGCACTCCAGCGAGCCGCTGGTAGGTAGGTGCAGTCATGGGAGGGCAGTTCTCCGGTGCTGGGGGCAGGATCAGGCTAGCGGTGCGGCGGCTGCCCGGCCGGCGGCGATCTGGGCGGCGAAGCGTTGGCGGAACGGCCGCTGCCCAACCACCGGCTCACCATCGGACCTAACGGCCACGCCACACCTCTCAGCTTGTTGCTGAGCTTGGCGGGTGGCGTGGCGTTCGGCGGCCGCGCGTGCTGCCGCGCGGCGCTGGGCGGCCTCGGCGGCGACCCGCTGGTCCCGGGACCGCATCGGGGTGCCGTCGGGGTGGGTCCAGGCGCGCATCCGGGCAGCCAGCCAGGCTCCGGGGTTCTCGATGCCCTCCACGGTCAGGAAGCCGTAGCGGGTGCCCTGAGGCGTCCAGTCCAGGGCGGTGAGCACGTCGGCGATGGTCCACCCGGCTTCGAAGAAGGGCTTGCACACGCTTGCGACGTGGGCGGTGGTGAGCTGGCGCAGCACGATCGCCTCGTACTGGAGCTCCAGGGCAGCCGCCCGCTGAGTCTCCTTCCGCGCCCGACGGGTCACCCGCTTCGTCAAAGGCTCCGTCGTCGCATGACGGGGCCACAGCGGGGCTGTACGACGGCTCAGGGCGGCGACCACCTCGCGCCGCTGTGCGGCGCGCCTTCGGGTCGGTCGCGGCGTAGCCGCGTCCTTCCGGGAAAGTTCTTCGCGCGCGTGCGGGGAAAGACTCTCCCACTTCGTGGGGACCGGGGTGTCAGTTATCTCCACAGGCTCAGGGGCCGGCTGAGGGGTGTTGTGGATGAGGGCGTAGACGGGGGCCTCGCCCTGGGTGCGGCCGGTGGCGCGCGGGGTACGGGCCGCGCTGCGGCCGGTGGCGACCACGGCCAGCAGCCCGCACTCGCGCAGGTGGCGGATCACCCGCGCCACGGTGGAGCGGGAGCGGTCGATCTTCGCAGCGACCCAGTCCCAGGTGGTGCGCCAGGTGCGCGAGGCGGGGTCCTGCTGGTGGCAGATGATCTCCACCACGGCCAGCAGGTTCGCCCGGGCATCGGCACGGATCAACTCCAGGCTGGGGTGCTCCAGCACGGCCCGGCGCCAGGCGGCGGCGTGCTTGGCAAGCTGGCACCCCGTGGGCACCGCCCGCAACACGACAGCCTTGGAACGCTCCTGCTCCACCCGCACACGACGGGTACGCGACGGGAACTTTTGGGGGTGCTGACGTTCTACCTGGTCAGCGGCCGACGTCACGTCGGCGGCACGGAGCCGGGAGGGCTCCACATGATGACGCGTCTCGGCTACACTAGGGGGCACAACAGTCCCCTGTTAATGGGTTCATTGATAGGTCTCATTCAGTTAGCTGTTGAACCAGCTGTCTCGGTCGGCAAACTTGTGACAGCTGGATGACTTCGACGGCCCGCCCACCACGGCGGGCCGTCAGTCATTTAAGGGTCAAGGGGTAGTCGGTCCTTCTCCTGGTTCTGCCGGTCGTCAATCAGGTTCGGCAGCCCATAGTCACGATCAACTAGAGCACCCACATAGTCAGCCTGGGATAGGCCCAGCGCAGCCGCCCGCTCCGCCACACGACGGTGCTGAGCAGGCTTAACGCGCATGTTGAGTGCGACGCGCTGCCCAAACAGCTTGGGGGGTGTGTACTCCTTCATGCGCTCACCATCTCACATAGCTTTTGCTAGCGCTAGGACACCGCAGGGTGTGTCTTGTTTCTGGCCGGCTCACAGGCTCCATCAGTCAAGCCACTGGGCGAAGCCGAGCATGGCGGGGGAGGCCATCCCTTATGTCGGGGACAAGAAGCAGAGGATGTAGCCGGTTGCCCCTGCGCTTGCGCGTTGCTTCCCCTGCTGATCACGGCCGACGAAAGGCCGGTAGCGCACGTTGGGAAGCAGTCGTTTGCATACATATCATCGTTGTAGGCGCCCCAGGAAGGTCCGCCGGACGACAAGGCCAGTAGCGCCGCAGGGAGATGTGTCGGAGTGGTGTGCCGCGATGGATCAGAGCGTGTTTTGGTTCAGCAGATACGTGGTCCAGATGTCTAGCAGCTCACGGGTTTTATCCGTGTTGAGCTCGTGAAGGGTGGGGCGGCCCCGCCCGCTTTGCGCGGTGGACGTAATGACGCCCTGGCCCCGAAGGAGCTCCAAGTGCGGCCCGACGGTTCCTGAGGGCAGGCCGAGGCGGGAGATGAGGTCTGGGCCGAGGAGCGGGCCCTGCGCGAGTTCATGAATGATCGCGAGGCGCACGGTATTTCCCAAGGCCACAGCAGCCGCATGCACTGCGTCGCTCTGACCTCGGGGTTGGATCGGGGCTGGCATGCGTCCCATTCTCCACTGTCCTCTCACTTAAACGGATACGGCGTGATGACGCACGCCACGAATAGAACGAGTTACACTTTTCATAAAGGATAACCCTGAATGACTGTTGTTGGGACCGGAGGTCAGCATGAGCGAGGAGTCCAAGGGCGGAGGCGGCCTGGTGGCCGCGGTGACCGTGGGTGCGCTCCTGCTGACGGCAGTGCCGGTGGTCGGAGTGGCGGGTCTGGCGGTGCTGACGCAGACCCAGGCATCAGCCGGTGAATGCGCCCCGGCCGCGGTGGTCTCCGGCGAAGAGTCGGAGGATGGTCTGATCAACGTTCCCAACGGCTGGGGACCGTTGGTGGAGGCGGCGGCTGAGGAGGCTGGGCTGCCGGTGAGCGTGGTCGCGGCCCAGCTCAAAGCCGAGTCCAACTGGGACCCCAACGCTGGTAGCTCTGCTGGGGCGCAGGGGATCGCGCAGTTCATGCCCGACACCTGGGCTCGGTACGGCCAGGGTGGGGATATCACCGATCCCGAGGATGCGATTCCGGCCTATGGGCGGTACATGGCTGCGCTGCGCGATGAGGTGAAGGACCTGGCCGGCGATGACGCGGACCAGTTGGTGCGCTTGATGCTGGCCGCCTACAACGCCGGCCCCGGCGCCGTGCAGCAACACAAGGGGGTACCGCCGTTCGCGGAGACCCAGAAGTACGTGACCACGATCCTCGACGGTGGGCAGGTTGAGTTCTCCGCGGACTGCGAGGTGCCCACCGGTGCCAAGGAGTGGGATGGCGACCTGGGCGACGGGGAGTGGACCGTGCCTCTACCTGGCGGAAAGTTCACCTCTGGCTACGGGCGGCGCAACGTGCCCGGCCTGCCCGACTGGGCGCAGGACCACGTGGGAGTGGATATTGCCACCGCCGGTGCCGGCTCTGACTCCGGGGGTCCGGTGATCGCTCCGACCGATCTACGCATCACCGGGTTCAACAACGAGGACGGGTGCGTGATCGCCAAGGAGAACGGCGACGATCCCGATTTCGGGTTCGCCTTCTGCCACCTGAACTCCTACGCGGTGAAGAAGGGCCAGAAGCTCTCCCGCGGGGACGTGATCGGCACCGAGGGCAGCCGAGGCCAGTTCGACATGGCCACGCACCTGCACTTCGAGATTTACAAGCCCTCCGCCCCGGACGTCGTTTTCCCCTACGAGGGCTACAACATCGACCCCGAACCGATCCTCAAAGAGAAGGGAGCGTGGCCGAGATGATCCGCCACCGTCACCGTCTGAGTACTGTCCTGGTCGTGTGCGCCCTGCCCTTGGCAGGTTGCGGGGCGGGCGCTGAGCAGACCTCCCAGCAGGCCACCACCTCTCCCACGAGTGCGGCCGCTTCCACCAGCACTCCCACCGTGCAGGCGACCCCGGCGGTGCCGGGGGATGGCACGTTCCCGGTGCCGGGGGACGCGGACCGCTCCGATGTGGAGTCCACCGCGCACACGGCCGCGCTGATGCTGCACTCCTGGGACACGGCCACCGACCGCACCGAGACGGCCGCGGCGATCCGCGCCAAGCCGCTGATGTCCGAGGAGTGGGCGGCCAATCAAATCGAGCCGCAGCGCAATTCCTCGCAGGGCGCCTGGTTGAAGCCCTCTGAGCACCGGGCCTACAGCGAGGCTCGGGCGGTAACGGCGATTGGGGACGCTGCCCGAGACGTGGCACCGGATAAGGCGATCCGGGTCTACGACGTGACCTGGAGCTGGATCAGCCGCGACGAGGAGCCGGCCCCGGGCACGGGGCGGCGCCAGGTGACTCTCTATCTGGAGAAGCACGACGGTGCGTGGGAGGTCGTGGGCCACCAGCTGCGCGACATGGACGCCGGCGGGGCGGGAGAGCAGTGATGGTTGAGGTGGTCCACCGGTGGCCGCTGATCGTGGTCACGATGACCTCACACGAGGCCTTGGCCACATGTGGGGGCAAGCGGGCTGTGGTCTCCGTCGATGAGGCCGGATCGGTGGCCTTGGCGGCTCGTGATGCCGCGTTGGCGGTGTGCGAGGCCCTGGGGAAGCGGCGGTGCCGGGTTGAGGGGATCACCGATGACGACCAGGTGTATCAGATGGTCGTGGACGTGGATGAGGGCACTTTGGTGGAGCTGCACGAGGCGCCTGTTCCGTCCCCGGTTGCTGATGGTGTGGGGAGGACCCGGAGCATGGCTGCGGCCGCCGGTGGACCCCGGCGGGGCCGGCGGTGGGACCTACGCACGCTGACCAAGCGGCAGGCCGGTTACGCGCTGACCGGGCTGTTCGTGCTGGTCGGGGTGGCGGTGCCGGTGGGCGCCCAGGTGCTCGGGGAGGACTCCAGTGCCGAAGTCGTGCTGCCGGCACCGGGGCCCACCCAGCTGCCGGTGGCGGCCCCAGCAGGGTGGTCCACCTACGCGAAGTGGTCGGCCCCGGCCGAGAACCGGGTGCCCGTGCGCCAGGACGCCGCGGGACGGTTGGTGATGGTCGAGGACCGCGAGGTGGTCACCCGGCAGGCCGAGACCGGGCGGGAGGTCAAGCGCGTGGCGGCCCCGTTCGAGCCGACCGGGCTGGCGGTGTGGACCGACAATGGCACGCCGCGGCTGGCCGTATCCGGGGGCGGGGGCCGTTTGGCGGTGATGGACCAGGACGGCGAGCAGTTCACTGAGGTCCAGCTGCCCGAGCGCGCCGAGGTGGTGTTGGAAGGTGGGGAGCCGCTGATCGTCGGAGCGGACCAGACCGCCGGGGTGCTGGCCGGCAACAGCGTCCAGAAGCGGATCGTGCCCGCTGGGGCCGAAGCGGTCGCCGCCGATGGTGGGGCCGTGATCGCCGCGGACGCGCAGACCGGACGTCTGTGGAAGATCACCGAGGAGAGCCCGGAGCTACCGCAGCCGGCCACCGTGAAAGCACCCAAGGGCATGAAGGTGGCGGCGTTCCCGGCCGGGCACGGGTCGCTGGTGGTGGCCCAGTTCGCCGGCGAGAAGAGCACCGGTGAGGTCGCGGTCCTGGAGCTCACCGCCGGAGAGGGCAAGACGGAGGTGACGCAGCTGGTGTCCCAGTCGGTGAAGGGCTCCACCGGGACGGGCCAGCCGCAGTGGGACCCGGCCGGGGCACTGGTGTCCCTGGGGCGGGTGTCGGTGGATTTCGAGGCCGTGACGGTGACTGTGCTGCCGGAGTCAGCCCAAGCCTCCGCCGGACACCTGTGGGTGACAGGGACCGGTGATGAGACCAGCGCCCGGCTCTCCCGGGCGGGCACCGCCCTGGACGCCGGGGACCCCAAAGCCTCGGTGCCGGCGCTGATCACGGACGGTGGGCTGGCGGTGGTAGAGGAGAACGGCCAGGTGTACGCCGTGACCGAGACCGCCCCGAACCCGGCTACTACCCCGGCCGGGCAGGCGAGCACGAAACAGGACGAGCAGGAGACGACGGACGGGGACGCTTCGACGGCCCCCGAGGAAGAGGAGAAGTGATGGAGCTGCACGCGACGATCACCGAGACCGGAGCCATGACGGTCACCATGGGCGCAGACCAAGAGGAGCTGGCCGAGCAGCACGAGAACGTGGCCGCGGCCCGGCGGGCGCTGGTGAAACTCTCCAGCGAGGTCGCTGGATCGACCGGGGAGCCGACTCGGGCGGTGACCCTGGACCCCTCGGGGATGCACGTGCTGACGGTCTCCGCCGATGGGCAGGTTTTCAACGCGCCGGCCACGGCCGCCGAAGAGGCAGCACGACAGGCGCCCGCTGAGGAACCGGCGACCACGGCACCGGTCGCACCCGATGAGGTTGCCCCGGAGGATGTGGAGGAGACGGCCCCGCAGGACGTCGAGGAGAGCGTCCCGGCGCAGGCAAAAGAAGCGGAGGCCGCGGTTGAGGCTGTTGCTCCCACCGCGGAGAAGCGCGCCGGGGGCAATCCGTTCCTGGTTGCGAAGACCCCGGTCGCGCCGATGCAGGGCATGGCAGAGGGGCCTGCTACGGCTCCGGTGTCGGCGCCACCGGTGGAGAGCCTCAGCGCCGCCGGCGCTGCGGGACAGACCCCGAACTTCTTGCAGAACAACTCCCCGGTCACCCCGGACCCGGCCGAGCAGGGCTGGCAGGGCTGGCTCAACCGGGTGTTCGGGCTCAAAGTCGGTCCCTCCGAGTCCGAGCTGCGCCAGCGCACGGCGGTGGATGCCCTGTCGCGTCATTGGATCGGTTCCCGCACGGTGGCCGTGCTCAACTCCAAGGGTGGGGCGAACAAGACGCCCACGGTGATCCGGCTGGCCTCCGAACTGGCCCGCGCCGGTGGGGGCGGGGTGTTGGCCTGGGACAACAACGAGTCCTTGGGGACCCTGGGATGGCGGACCCACTCGGGGGAACACAGCGCCACGGTGCTGGACCTCATCACTGCCGCCCCGGAGTTCTTGAAGGCCGGGGCGAGCAAGGCCGATCTGGCCGCGTTCGTCCACCACCAGCCCGAGGACGCTTTCGACGTGCTGCGCTCCGACGAGCGCCCCGAGCACGATCACCGCATCACCGGAGCCGAGGTAGACCTGCTGCATGAGGTCGCCTCCCGTAACTGGCGGCTGATCATCATGGATTCGGGCAACTCGACCCGCGGGGAGAACTTCACGCGGATGATCGACCACACCGATCAGGTCGTGATCGCTACCACCTCTGAGTCGGACAAGGCCCAGGGCGCAGTCAACTCTCTCCAGGCCCTCCATGCCCGCGGTGGTCACGCCGCGGAACTGGCCCGCAACGCGGTGGTGATCGTTTCGGAGGTCCACCCCCAGCACTCTCTCAAAGCCCAGGAAATCGTGGGTGAATTCGCTCCAATCGTGCGCTCAGCCCACATCGTGCCTTTCGATCAGGCATTGGTGCAGGGCCGGATGCGCGCCCAGGACCTCTCCGGCCCCACTCGACGGGCGTGGCAGTTGGCGGCCGCGGCTGTGATCGCGGAGTTCTGATGCGACACCTCAACACTCAGCGCCTCGGCCTCGCGCCGTCCGCACTCCGAAAGGAGGAGAAGTGATCACCAACCAGGACAAGAATACCCAGGCAGGCAGCCAGGAGCAGGAAACGACGGTCCCCGCACCTGCCCCGCTGGACCGCCCGGTCCGTCGGATGGCCCCGGCCGGGGGCAACCCTTTCGTACTTCCCCCGGAGGAAGAGGAAGCCGGTCCTGAGCCGATCGACACCGACCCGGTGCTGGGCACCGCGGCCTCCTTGTTGGGGCGCGCCGGCGTGGAGGACACCGGAGGCGGCGAAGGCTTGTGGCTGATCGGCGCGGCCGGCGGGGTGGGCGTGTCCACTCTGGCCGCCGCGTGCGGGGCACACGTGCACGACGGCGCCGACTCGGAGCCTCCGTGGGCCGCCCGCGCCGCAGTGGTCACCTCCTGCACCCGCACCGGCCTGGACGCCGCCCAAGAGCTGGTGCAGGCCTCCCAGGCCGGGACCGTGCCCTGGGAGGCGGTGGCCGTGGTCATCGTCCACGACCGGTCCGCTGAGCTGGTGTCCAAGGACTGCCGCCGCCGGGCCCGCGCGGTCCTGCGAATGGTCAAAGGCGGCGGGTACACGATCCCGTTCTTGCCGGAGCTGCGCGAATCCGCGGCCCCGGCCCTCGATCTGGGGGTGACTCGATCCCGGAAAGTGATCGAGGCCCTCGACAAGCTCGCCACCCGGACGAGCTCCCCCCGAAAGGAGAAGTAGTCATGAACATCCCCCCTCTCTACGCCACTGCCCAGGCCGCTGTGATGCAGGCCATCAACGTTTCCCCTCAGGCACCTCCGGGCCTGGACAACTTCAACCTGATCGTGTCCTGGATCCTGTGGGGCGCCGGCATCGTGCTGTTCGTCTTCTTCATCTTCGGCCTGGTCTCAGCCGGTCGGAACCGCCGGCACGGCAACGAGATCGAAGCCCCGATCTGGCCGCTGGTGGCCGCCGCCCTGCTGGGCGCCGCCGGAACGATCTGGAACGTCATCATCGGCTGACACCGGCCCCTGCGTGGTTGCGGGCCTGCCCCTTGTAGGCCCGCAATCACGCCCCGGAACACGACGCCCCACAGGGAGGACAGGACAGATGAAGCAGGAACGAACACAGCAAAAGAACCGTCCGCGGTGGCTGGGTGCAGCCGTAGCGGTCGGGGTACTGGCGGCGCTGGTGATCATCGCCTTGCTGGTCCGCACCGTCACGGTAGAGCCCGACGAGCAGGCTGGCCCCGCCGAGGAAAACGCGCAGGCGCCGGCCTCGGAGGCTGCTCCTGAGGTGGACGGGCTGCTGGACTCCTCTTCCGAGGATTTTGCCTACCCGTGTCAAGCAGAGCTGTCCACCGACACTGCCTCGGTCGAAGACAAGGCACCCGAGGTCGATGAGTGGGTGTCGGCCGGCTACAACGTCGTGCCGATGTCCACGGAACTGGGTGGGTGCGAGAAGCAGGATTCTGGTCTGAGGGTGGGTTACGCCCACACCCCCGCCGGAGCCCTGATGGCGGCCGCTAACTACGCCGTGGTTGTCGATCCCTCGGGTACTAAGGCGCAGGACAGCATCAAGGCAGCCGTTGCCGAAGGCCCTGATCGGGACGAGCTGCTTGACCGAGCCGAGCAGATCAGCAGTGGAAGCGCCCCGGCGACAGACCCGGCAGCGATGCGCAGTGCCGAGTTTGTTGGCTACGACGTGCGAGAGGCCAGCAAAGACCAAGCGTCATTCAACATCTATATGAGCTTTGACAACGATGCAGGCGTTCGTCAGCAGGCAGTCGGGCAAATCGATCTTGTATGGGAAAACGGGGATTGGCGGGTTGAGCCGGCATCCGGCCAGCAGCTCATGACGGTCGACTTTGCCACTACCTCGCCGTCCGTGACTTGGGGCCCGTGATGCTCGAACGGCTTGGCGAGATGGCGGCCTCAGCGGCCGAGGGTGGGGTCGAGGCGATCTTGACGTGGCTGGCCGGGGTGGTGCTGACTGCGCTGTTCGACACGGTGCAATGGCTGGGCACCTGGTGGCTGTCGATCGAGGCCCCAGGGATGGGTGAAGGGTCGGCGGCCATGCGTGCGGTGGAGGCCACGCGGGCGTTACTGCCGCTGTTCGGTGTGATCGGCATGGCCTTTGGTTGCGTACGCATCGCCCGAGAGCAGAACCGAGGATCGGTGGAGGGCCTGATCGCATCGATGCTGCGCAGCGTGGCCGCCGTGGCTGTCGCTTTGGTGGCGACGTCCATGGGCTTGGATTTCGGTACGCAGATTTCCCCGTGGCTGGTCGAGCAGATCGGCGGCCAGGACGTCAATGAACAGATGGCCGAGACCTTGGGGTTGCAGGCGATGATCAGCGGCGTCCAGAGTTCCGCGGCGTTGGCGGTGATCATCCTGGTGCTGGCGTTCATTGCGCTGCTGGGGTCGCTGGTCAACGCCTTCCTGGTCCTGTTCTCCTACGGCATGGCGTCCGTGCTGGCCGGACTGTTGGCGTTCTTCGCCGCGGTGTCCACCACGGACAAGGGCAAGAAAAGCTTCGACAAGGTGCTGTCGTGGCTGATCGCTGTAGTGCTGTTCAAGCCGGTGGCCGCGATCATCTGGGGAGTGGGCCTGGCCCTGGCCAAGGGCTACGTCGGAGAAGGCTCTCAGGAGCCGATGGATCAGATGGTGGGCCTGTTCGTGGGCCTGGTGATGGTTGTGGGAGCCTCCCTGGCCCTGCCGGCCCTGGCCCGGGTGGCGGCCCCGATGGTGGCCGAGGGCCCGCGGGGTATGGGGGCGGGCAGCCTCGTGGCGGCCGGCGGCGCGCTGGCCACCGGTGCGCTGATTGGTGCCGCCACCGCCGGTGCCGGCACGCTGGCCGGCGGTGCTGGGGCACGAGCGGCCGGAGCCGGCGGTGGCGGCTTCGGCGGCGGAATGACCGGTAGCGGGATGGTCGGTGGTGGGCAGGGTGGCGCCCTGGCCGGTGGTGGCGGGACCGGCCCCAGCAGTCGCACCAGTGGCGGCTCTGGCGCCGCCGGCGGCCCCGGGGGAGGCGAGGGCTTGGGGGCACCTGCACAGGCCAACGGTGCCCAAGGAGGCAGCGGAACCTCAGCCAGCGGTGAGGGATCTACTGACGCCGGTGGCGCCGCCACTGGTAGCAGCGCCGCCGAGGGACGTGGCGGGAACGGTCCTGTGAGTGCACAGCCTGAGACTGGGGCCGGAGGGTCCTCCCCGGATGGCGCCCCTGGTGCTCCCGCGTCGGGTCCGGGTAGTTCAGGCGGTCACGGCACCGGCCCTTCGGGTGCCTCTGCACAGAGCGCGGAGGCAGCCGGGGCGGGCAGCGGGTCGGCCGGAGGGACATCGAGCACCGCGGGTGGTCCCACGGGTGCCGCCGGAGCCAACCCGGGGCGAAACAACGGTGGCGCAGAGGAGCCGTTGCGTGAGGTGAGTGGCCCGGAAGGGTCCGCTGCGCAGACGGGCGGGGCGATGGGCGCGCGGGCTTCGTTCGTGCAGAACGCGGTCCGGGCAGCAGGGTACGAGGCGCGTCGGGCGGCCGATGACGCTGAGAAGTCAATGGAGTCAGGGGAGTAAGCGATGTCAGAGACGGTGGTGGATTCCACGCCGCGGGTGCGGTCCTACGGCAACATCACGGACACCAAGGTCACCGGGATCATGGGCCTGTCCCTGGCGGCTACGGCGGTGGCCGGGGCCGGGGCAATCGGGGCGTTGCTGGTGCTGTGGTTCGGGCAGCTGTTGTGGCTGGCGGTGCTGCTACTGGTGCTGACAGTGCCGGCGACCTGGTATTTGCAGTCCAAGGACCGCAACGAGCGGTCCCGAGCGGAGAAGAGGCTGGCGCAGACGATGTTCCGCAAAGCGCAGAAGAAGGGGCACACCCGGTATGTGGCCGGGCCGGCCTCGCAGGTCCCGGACGGCAGTTTCCGGGCGCCGGGGCTTTTGGCGGCCACCGAGATGCTGGAGGGACACACCACGTTCGGGCAGCCGTTTGCGATGCTGTGGGCCCCGCGGACCCAGACGGGGGCGGTGTTCATCGGCACCTCCTCAACCGGCATGGGGCTGCGCGATCAGGAGAGTGTGGATCAGATGGTCGATGCCTGGTCAGAGTTCCAGCGTGAGGCCGGCAGTGTCCCGTCCCTGGTGCAGGTCTCGGTCACCACCCAGTCCACGGCTGATCCCGGAGAGCGGTTGCGTGATGCCGTAGAGGTCGCCCGCTCCGTGGCCGGCGCCGAGGCGGGTGGGTCCACGTTCGCCCGGGAGGTGATCGGTGATGTGGTCGATGAGCTCTCGTCCTGGACACCGCGGTTGGATCAGTGGATCACGCTGACATTCTCCGCCCGAGAGTCCACGGACGGGGCGGTGCCCGCGCGCACGGCCCAGGAGTTGATGGAGGAGATCGGCGGTGTCCTGCCCGGTTTCTGCGAGTTGGCCACCGTCTCCGGGGCCGGTGCGGTGTCGCTGCTGCAGGTAGCGGACGTGACTGATTCCACGCACGTAGCATTCAATCCCTCGGCGGCCGCCGATGTGGAACGGTCCCGGCTGACCGCCGCCGGCACTGGGTTGTCCTGGGAGGAAGTGGGACCGACCTCAGCCGAGGTGCTGGCGAAGCCAATGTGCTACGCGCACTCGGGGGCGGTGTCGAAGTCCTGGCAGATGTTCGGCGCCCCCTCGGGAGTGTTCCGGGAGTGGGGACTGCGGGCGCTGCTGGAGCCCGATGACCGTTTCCTGCAGAAGCGGGTCACGGTGTTCTACCGCCCGGCTGATCCTCAGTCCAGCGTGCGGGAGGTCAACGCCCGGATCGTCAATGCGGAGTTCGCGGCCAACCAGAAGAACCGGCGGGTCTCGGCCGCTGAGCAGCTGGCGGTGGCCAAGGCCAAGCAGGCTGCCCAGGAGCAGGCCCGGGGTGCGGCGATGGTGCGGTTCTCGATCCTGGTCACGGCCACGGTGGGTTCGGCCGGCCAGGAGTTGGCCAAGGCTGAGGCTGCTATCCGGCAGAAGGCGGCCCAGGGTATCCAGCTGCGGTTGCGCGGGTGCGATCACAACGACGACGCGGCCTTTGCGATGGGTCTGGGTCTGGGGATCGTCCCGGACAAGGCCGCCACACTTTCCGATGCGATGAGGAGGGCACTGTGAGCGTTCTTGATGATGTGATCGACCGGATTGGCAATCGATTCTTCGGTGAGCGGGAAGGCGCCGCCGGCGGAGACCGGATGCCGGGACTGACCGCCAAGGGTTTCGACATGGCCGATGGGGGCCGGTGTTCGTGGGTAGAGGCTCCGCCGGAGTTCGCGGCCACCAGCGCCCAGACGGCCGGGCTGTGGCCCTATTGCGTAGGTACATCCTCCCCGCTGATTGGCGCCCCGCTGGGACGCAACACCAACAACGGGTCGGTGGTGTGCGGAGACCCGATCAGCCTGTTCATCCGCGGCACGATCTCCTCCCCGTCGGGGTTCATCATGGGCCTCAACGGCCGGGGCAAATCCTCGGTGACGGTGCGGATTTGCATCTACCTCTCCTCGCTGTCGTTCGTGCCGCTGATCCTGGGCGACCTCAAACCGGACTACGTGGGCATGATCCAGGAAATCGGCGGACAGGTGATCCGGGTGGGTCCTGGCATCGGCTCGGTCAACCCCCTGGATGCGGGGCCGCTGTGGAACCGGGTCGAGGAGCTGCCGGTGGCCAAGCGCAACGAACTGCTCTCGGAGATTCACACCCGCCGGGTCAACACGGTGCGCGGGCTGCTGGAGCTGGCCCGTGGTCGGGGCTTGGACACGGAGAAACAGGAGCCCACGGTGCTGTCCATGGCGATCCGCACCGCTACGGTGCGGGCCGAGGCGGAGGGGCGGCAACCGTTGCTGGGGGACCTGGTGACGGCGATCCGGGAGGCACCGGCGGAGATGCAGGCGGTGACGCTGGCCAATGACGCTGCGGAGTTCTTGGCGGAGTCCAAGTCCTTGGTCAAGGGCTTGATCGGGTTGCTGGAGGACGGCCCGTTCGGGGACGTGTTCTGCAAGCCCACCACCCGACAGATGCGGGTGGACCGCCCGGCCTGCTTCGACGTGTCCGGGGTGGACATCTCTGATGAGATGATGCGCGCGGCGATCCAGATCGTGTGCTGGGCCTACGGGCAGGCCGGGGTCTCGGCGGCCAAGACGCTGGCGGTGGCCGGGCTCGAGCCTGAGCGGCACCACCTGATGATCATGGACGAGCTGTGGCAGACCTTGCGCGCCTCGGAGCTGCTGGTGCACCAGATCGACGCGCTCACCCGTCTGAACCGGCAAAAGGGCTTGGGGCAGATCATGATTACCCACACCATGAAAGACCTCACGCTGTCCACCGAGCAGCTGTCCGAGATTGCCCGCGGGTTCCTGGAGCGGTCCTCAGTGAAGTACTTCGGCGGGCTGGCCCGCAACGAGATGGAGCTGCTGGAACAGGTCTTGCCGCTGTCCCAGCGGGAGAAGGACCTGCTGGTGGAATGGTCAGCCGAGGGCGCGACTGATCCGCGCACCGGCCGATCGCTGCCCCCGCCAGGGCGGGGCCGGTTCATGATGAAGTTGGGGGAGAACGCCCCCGGGGTGCCGTTCAAGATGAATCTCACCGACACCGAGTACCGCATCCACGACACGAATGAGGCGTGGGTCGAGGCGATGGCGAGGGCCCGGGCATGAGCGGCTCGCTGTGGATGCTGATTGGGGCCCTCGTACTGGGGGCAGTGACGGCGGCCTGGTGGTACTCCGGGCGCCAGGGCGGGTCGATGGGGGAAACCGTCAAGCGCCTCGATCGTGCGCACCCTGTCGGTGCGGTAGATCGGGACAAGCGTCAAGAGGAGGCCATTCAGCTGCACCCGAACGCTCCGGGCATCGGCCCGGGCCTGAGCATCGGGGCGCTGGGCGAGCACGGGGACCGGCGCCTATACCAGGGGTGGCGGGAGTGCTCGGTGCACGTATGGGGCACCGGACGGGGCAAGACCACCAGTCAGGTCGTCCGGCACGCGGCCGAGGCGCCGGGAGCGTTCCTGATGACCTCGAACAAGGTGGACGGGGTGACCGAGGTAATTGCCGCCCGCCGCGACCGGGGTCGGGTGTGGGTCTTCGATCCCCAGCGCATCCTCGATGAGGCCGGGGAGCCGACAATGACGATCGACCTGTTCGCCTCGGTGGAGGACACCCGCACCGCCGATGAGGTCGCGGCGATCTTCGAATCCGCCTCCGCCGGGTCCGCCGGCGCGAGCGGGCGAGATCCGCAGTTCGACTCCCAGGGCCGAGACTTGCTCTCGGCGTGCATCCTCGCCGCGGCCGAGGACGGGCGGGAGCCGGCAACAATCCTGGATTGGATCACCTCGGGGAAGTTGCGTGACCCCGAGACAGTGCTGCGCGAGCATGGGCACACCGGCCGGGCCGCGATGCTGCGCGGCATCTCTCAGCAACCCGACGACACCCGCGGTTCGGTCTTCGCCACAGCTCAGCGCATGGCCTCCGCCCTGTCTCATGACGCGCTGGTTCGGTGGGCTACCCCGACCGCGGGGGTGCGCCGGTTCGACCCTGGGGCCTTCGTGGACAGCGATGACACACTGGTCCTGCTGGCCCAGGACACAGCCGGCTCCGGGGCTGCATTCGTCTCCACGGTGCTGCACACGGTGTTCACCGCCGCGCAAAAGAGCGCCCGGCGCAATGGCGGGCGGTTGCGCGTGCCCCTAGTGGCCGATCTGGACGAGGTGGGTAACGTCGTGAAGCTGCCGGCCCTGGCCGAGTGGTATTCCTACTTCGGGTCGATGGGCATCGTGGTCTCGGCGTTCTTCCAAACCAAGGGCCAGGGGGTGACCATGCTGCGCCACACCGGATGGGAGACACTGTGGTCGGCGGCCGCGGTGCGGGTTTACGGCGGCGGAGTGGATGACGACAAGTTCCTGGAACAACTCTCCAAGGTCACCGGCAAATACGACCACCGCACACAGTCCTACTCCACCAGCCGCGGTGGGGGGCGCAGCACCTCCGTGCAGACCCAGCAGCGCGAGATTCTGCCCGTGGACAAGCTCGCCGCCCTGCCTCCGGGGCGGGCGTGGGTACGCACCAACAAGGGTGGGGGCACGATCGTGCGCACCCTTGGCTGGTTTGCCGATCCGCCGCTGGCTGCCTGGATCAACGAGGGCCTGGACGAGATGAAGGAGGCCGGCTGAGCCATGAGTGACATTGAGGACGATCAGTTCCCCGAACCGGAGGATCATCCGGGCCCGGACGAGGACGAGGTGCTGCCCGAGGGTGAGGACGTCCCGGACCGCGATTCCTCTTGGATGTCGCTGGTGTCGTGGGTGGAGACGCTGATCGCCAGCGTGGAGAGCTTCGACCACGAGGGCAACATGCACTGGTGCCCGCAGTGGTGGGCCCACCCCGAGGCGGTCGAGCGGTTCCGGGGGATGCACCAGCAATACCTCGCCTCGGCCCCGAATAAGGATCAGCCCTACGGGCTCTTGTCCTCATGGTGGACCGATCACTTCGACCATCACGCGGCCGTGCTCTTCGCCAAGCGCGGCCCGTTCGGGGAATGCCGTGACGGGCACGTGGACAAGCCACGTCTCCCCACGGTGCCACCGCCGGCGGGATGGAGCGCATAGGCGGACACCGCGCCGTGTCCACGAGTAGGGCCGGGCTTCCCGCGAGGAGGCCCGGCCCTACTTCTGCGCCCGGTTGGACGATCGAGGCGGTGTCAGAGACTGCGGCCGCCGGTGTCGCGTTGAGCTTGCTGCGCCCGCCGGGATGCGGCGGCCGCTCGGGCCGCTTCTTGCTGAGCCGTGGTGCGCTGGGGGGTGGGAGTGTCCTTCTGCTGCTGTTGCGGGTACTTGGCGGCATGGGTTTTGCGTGCTTGTTCGGCTTGCTCCTGGCCCAGCTGGTGCAATGACTTTCGCTGCGGGGTCCGAGGGGTCTCCGTCACGGCGCTCTCCTTGTTCTGGTTGGTCGGGGTGATGCCCTGCTCCTGCATTGGATCGGGACGTTCGTGAGCTTGGCTGGCCCGATAACGGGCCACCGCCGCATTGATGAGCTTCTGACGGTCGGTAATGCTGTTCTCGCCGCCGCCGGTGGCCGCGGCGGTGACCGCGGCCTGGCGGGCTTGGCCGGCCGGTAGCGGGTCGGGCCCCTGGGCGCGGGTGGTGCGCAGCTGCTCGATAAGCTGCTGCGCTTCGGCGGGGGTGCTGCGCACCCGTTCGGCCACGTGGGCCTCATCGACTGTCCGGCGGATGCGGGTCTGGTCCTGCGGGGCGGCAGTGGTGAGCGCGGAGTGCTTGTGCAGGGCCGTGGCCCGGGCGATCAGCGCGACCGCCACCGGGTCGTCCTGGTGGACTGTGGGGATCAGCGTGGTTTCGTGGGTCCCGATGTTGTAGCGGTTGCGGTACGCCTCGACCTCGGCGGCGACCTGGTGCCACTCGGCGGCCTTGGCGGGCTTGGCCGGCACCGGCCCCAGGGCCGTGGTCCACTCCGGGCGGGTCTCAGCCAGTTCCGCCCCGCGCACCGCGATACGGTCCTCCATGCGGGTACGCAGCCTCTCCAGCTGCTCCCGGTACTGCACCGGCACCTGCGGGTCGGTCAGCAACGCCGTGGGGGCCAGGTCCTCGCTCACCCGGCGCCCGTCCGCCACGGGGGCCGATGCCGGGGTCTTACCGGCCACGGCGCGCACCTGCTGCTCGACGGCGATGGCCTCACCGATAGTGATGTGCGAGTCGGTGCGGGGGCGTTCACCGCGGGCGATCTGCTCCACGGCTGCCTGGGCCGGGGCGAGGTGTGCGCGGCGGTCCTGTTCGGCACCCATGGCCTGAGTCATCCACTCCAGCTTGGCGGCGGTGGTGGAGGTCCACCGCTCGGGAGGAAGGGCCTCCAGCTGGTCAAGGCCGAGTCGGCGGGAGTCGGCCAGCTGCTCGAAAGGCATGAGCGCGAACGGGCGCTCCGCCCAGTCCGGGTCCTCGATCACCGGCTGTCCCAGAGCTGAGCGGGTGCGTTCAGCCAGCTTCTCCAAGTGCTCGTCAGTGAGATTGCCCAGGGGCCGGCGGTCGGTGTTGTCGAGGATGCGCTGAGCGGCCTGCATCTGGTGTTCGACGCGCCAGGCCAGCACCGCGGCGGGGTCTGCTGCGTCACCGAACCCGCGCTGATCCACTGCCCGGGAGAGCAGTACGGCCGGGTCCATCCCTGCATCCTGGGCCTCTCGCAGGTGGGTGGCCACCGCACCCCACGCCTCGGCGCCGGTGAACTGCGCAGCCTTCTCCGCGCCCAGGACCTCCACGGCGATCGTGTGGGTTTTGGCCGTCCACGCGGCATCGTGAGTCTCGCGGTAGATGCCGGCCAGGGTGGCGACGTCGCCGTTACGCATGGCCTCGGCTGCCACGGTTTCGTGGGCGGACAGGTTCCGGTCGTAGGCGCCGGCGATGGTTTCCAGCACCTCGTCCCGGGTCTCGCCCTCGGCCAGGGAGACGTAGAGCCGGTTGGTCTCGCGTCCCCGGGTGGCGGCCACATAGGCGCCGGCCCGGTCGGTGGCGGAGTCCACGATGGCGTGGGCGGTGTCCACGGTCGCGCCCTGAGCCCGGTGCACGGTGGCGGCGTAGCCCAGCTGGCCGTGCTGGGCCAGGTAGTCGGCGTCCAGGGTGATCTTCCCCCCGTGGCCGGTATGGCGCAGCGTCGCGGTGTCGGCCCCGACCTTCTCCACGGTCCACACATCGTTGTTCTTCACGAAGTCCTTGCCACCATTGAGCTGCAAGGTGCGGTCATTGCGGCGGGTCACCACCACGTCCCCGGCATGCGCCGTCAGCCCGTCGCGCAGCACCACAGAGGAGCCGGTGACGTCGAGGTCTCCGGTGGCGATGCGGGCGGCCTGGGCGCGGGCGTTCAGGTCGGTGACCGTGGCGTTGTCGGTGGCGATCAGCAGGGACCGCTTGCCCGCCTCGGTGTCGGCGATCCAGGCGCGCAGCGCGGCGTCCGTCATGGCTTCGGTATCCCCGGCGACCACACGACGGTTCTCCAGGTACCAAGCCCAGGGGGTGTCCGCCCCGGCCGCCGGCGGCTCGCGCAGCGCCAGAGACGCGGCGGCTTCACCCTCCGCGCGGAAGCGGTGCACGGCCTCTAGGCGGGTCGCTCCCACCTCGTTGTCCAGCAGCCGCAGCGCCCCGCCGGAGCCGATCGCACCGAGCTGGCGGTCATCCCCGATGGCGCGCACCACGGCCCCGTGGCGGGCGGCCACGGCCACGAGCTCTGCCAATTTCGGGGTGGTGACCATGCCCACCTCGTCCACGATCACCACGTCCCCAGCGTGCAGCTGCATAACATTGGTGCGGCCGGTGCGGTGGGCGATCAAGAAGGCGTCGATGGTCGTCGCCTGCGCCCCAATGTCCGCCGACATGACGGCGGCCGCGGCCGCAGTGGGGGCCAGGCCAACGACGTTGCCGCCGGTGGCGCGTACCGCATCGGCGGCCAAGGCCAGGCTGGTGGTCTTGCCGGCACCGGCCGGTCCGATGCCCAAAGAGAGCAGCTTCTCGTCGGTGGCAAAGGCCCGGGCCAAAGCCACCTGCCCCTCACTGAGCGGGCCGGTGTGTGCCGCCAGCACCTCCTCGAACCGCTCCGCCGACACGGCCGGAATGACGGTGCGCTGGGCGGCGACGAGCACCTGGTGCTCGGTCTCCAAGACCTCCCGGGAGGTGAACACGTGGGCGTCGGAACGGACGAACTGGCTGGTCCCATCGGCGCGGGTGAACTCAGCCAGGTGCGGCACATCGGCCTGCGGGGAGACCGACAGGCTGTGCGTGTCCGTGGCCTCTTTGACGACTTCGGCCACCAGTTCATCGGGCACGGTGCGCCCGATCATGGCCTCTTTCAGGTGGCGGCGGGTCTGAGCGTAGACGTGGTTAATGCTCCAGGTGGCCTGCTTCTGGGACAGCTCGTGCACCACCGTCCGGGCGTGCTCGGCCACATCGATCTGGGTGGCGTCGGTGCCCTGTGGGGCATTGCCGGCGGCGGCCCGCACGTGGGCCAGCAGGTCGTCACCGACAGGCATGCCGACGTTCTGGCCGTACTCCTTACCCCACTCCTCGACCAGCTCGGACAGGCGCCGGGCGGACTTCTTCGCGGGCCTGGATTCCAGGGTGGCTTGCTGAGCCAGCGCGATCTTTTGGGTAGGCCGTGGGGCGTACCCGTGCCGGTCGGTGAACTCGGCCTCTAGCCGTTCCAGGGTCGCGGCAATGTCAGCGCGCCGAGAGGAGGCGTGGTGAATCGCATCCAGGTCCACCCCCGCAATTTCGTAGATCGGCTCGTCCCCACCGGCCATTCGGGGAGTCGCCGCCACCCCCAAGGAGGTGGTGACCTTCTCCATCACCTTGGCGTTGTACGTCTCAGAGGCGGCCACCTTCATCCGGTACAGGGTGCGCCCGTCCAGGGCCGACCACTTCCCGTCCGCGCCCATGACCTTGTTGGCGATCACCACGTGATCGTGCAGCTGCGGGTCCCCGTTCCGGGAGTCGTAGTGGCGGAACTGGGTGGCCACCAGACCACCCTCCACGTCGATCTGCCGGACCCCGTTGTACCCGCGCCGGGTGAACGTGGCCTCCTGCTCCAGGAAGCTCAGCGACTCGGCAATAGCCTCGTTATGCGCTGTCTCGACTGCGCTACGGGCCTCCTCCCCTCCCAGGGCCCAGAGCAAGGAGACGGACTTGGCCGGGGAGAACACCAAGTCATAACCGGCAACCGTCTGCTGCTTCGGCGTGGTCTGAGCGGTAATGAACCGTCCCAGCTCCTCGGTGTTCCGGGCGTCGCGTCCATGGGCCTCCCGGAACACTTGACCGGCCACGCGGCCGCGGATGGCCTGGCGTTCCTGACGGGTCGGTGCCGCCCCGGTGGTGCGCTCGTGCCGGGCGATCTCCTCATCCAAGCGGCGCGTCAGCTCGGTGTTGGCTTGGGAGAACATGTGGAACTTCCGACCCAGCCGCACGTCGGCTTCACCGCCGCCGTTAGCCAGGATGCGGTCGGCATCCGGGTGGATGCCCTCCCCGAACAGGGCCGCCATCTGCGCCTCGGTGACCTCCCCGGATACCCCCAGCAGCGCCTCGGAGTGGGCCACCCACTGCCCCGGGGGCATGCCCTCCACGGTGTAGTAATCGCCCAGCTCCCGGTCCCCGTGGCGCAGCTCATCAGCCGAGGCCACTTCGGAGGTGTAGTAGGCATACCCGTCCCCAGCACTGAGCTTGTGGAGGGTCATCACAAACGCAATCATGCGCGTTCGCATCCTCGATTATCAAGAATGCACTAGGTGTGACGTTCTGGCAGGGCGTGGAAGGCCGATGCGAGCTTGCGAGTCATTGGGCTGGAGCGACCCAGAAAGTCCGTCACGGATGTGACGCGGTTGTGCCCACGAGACTGATCTTGTGGGCAGGGGATGCCCAGGGAGGACGAGGAACGAGGACGAACCGCAGCGCATCAGCTGTCCACACGATCAGTCGATTGGGTGCAAGCGAACCCAGGTTGTCCACATGTGGTGTTCGTGTGGACAACCTGCACGAGGTTTGGTGGGGGCTGTGGGTCCGGTGGAGAGACCGGAGGATGAATCTCGGAAGCGGTCCACAATCCCCACCAAAGCTCACAGCACTGCCGCCGGGTAGGCGCCCTCTCGCGCGCTGCCGGCTCGGCCGGTGGAGCGGTCGGCGGAACGGTCGGGGTGGAGAAGTTGGTCTATGACCGTTAGGGCGGGTTTGGTGTTCAATGGGATGGAATGGTGTTGCTGATGTAAAGGAGGCGTGATGGCGCAGCGTAAGAGTGCGACGAAGACCGAGGCGCGGGAGCGGGCCCGCCGGGCGGCGGCGGAGTCGATGGCTCGGGAGCAGCGGTTGCTGGAGTTGGGTGAGGAGTTCTTCGTCGCCCAGGGTGAGGCCGAGCAGATCATCGAGACGGCCGAGCAGCGCATCGCGGAGATTCGGGCCAAGGCCGAGCAGGACGCCGCCCGCGCCAAGGAGGATCAGGTGCGCGTGGTGGCCGGCATGAAGGCTGAGCGGGTCACGGTGCCCGAGATTGCCCAGCGTTTGGAGCTGCCGGCCGCTGAGGTGCGCGCCATGTTGAAGGCGTCCTCGGCTCACGCGCCCACAGAGGCCGCAGACGTGTCCAGCAACAACGACGATGTACAGCTGACCCAGGACGACGCTGAGGCGTCCCAGCGTGAAACCGTCAGCGTGTAGCCCGCTCACTTTCAACGCACAGGAGCAACGATGATCGCCAAACCAACATCTCCGACTTCGACCTGGGCCCGCGTATCGGTGGCCGGGATGGTCACCGCAGCAGCGCTGACCGGCTGCGCCCCCTCCTCCATGCCCACCAGCGGGGCGTCCACGGACCTCGAAACGGTAGGGGCGGACCTAACCTCATGCCTCACCGATCAGGGGTGGGAGGTGTCGCACGTGAGCGCGGACGGTTTCCAGGTGGAGGCCGGCCTTTCCGTGGACCAGCAAGACGATGTTCAGCTGGCTTGGAGCGAGTGTGTGGGAACTGCCGCGACGTATTCGGTTCCGCTTTCGGGATAGAGCTGTCGTCAGAACAGGGTGGGGTGGTCGGGGTCGATGCCGTGCACGAGCTCGCGCACCACGTCCTCGTCCCACCCGCGGGTTTTCAACTCCTCGCGCAGCTGCCGGGACCGGGCCGAGCGCTCGGCCCGCGACAGCCGCCGCCACCGGGCGGCGGTGGCCGAGGGCATCCGGCCCTTCATCGCCCGGTCGGCCATGTTCTCCGACCGGCTGCCCAATAGCAGGTGCGTGGACGGCTCCAAGCTCGCGTGCACGCACAGCGGCACGTCGCACCAGTGCAGCGCGGTCAGCCCCTCGATCGCACCCAGCCCACCGTGGACGGTGGCCAAGGAGAAACGGTGAGCGGCGACCGCTCTTTGACCGTTAGCGGTAGGAAGCCAGAAGCGGCCATAGCCGTCATCACTGATCGCCCCGAGCCACAACCAGCACGAGTCGGGCTCCGGGCCTTTCAAGACGTGGGAGAAGAAGCGTCCTATAGCTTCGCCCGAGATGATCCCACTCA
>NZ_JBSJYX010000014.1:0-100320 GCF_053711175.1 Kocuria sp. KH4 | reverse complement strand
CTGGGCGGGGGGGCGGGCGGCGACCACCACGGACCACTCCCGCCCCTCGGCGAGGACGTCGGCGCTGGAGACGGCGAAGCCCCGGGCGGTCAGGGAGCGGAGGACGTCGTCGCGCACCGGGGTCGCGGCGGTACGGGCGGGGCGGGCGATGACGGTCATGGCAGGATTCCTTCCGGGAGAGCACGAGACGGTGCACTTCCCATTCAGCCGCATGGAATCGCTCCTGTAATGCCCGCTCTTTGCAGGACAGCGCGGGGACACCGCTGTGGGCTCCTCGGCGGACGGGCGCGCCGCGGAGCCGCTTTCGAGGCGCCCGGCCCCGGTGCGACAGGGGCGGGCCCGGGCCTCCCGTCCGGGCCCGGGACCCGGTGGGCCGCCGACCCCGCGAGCGCCCGCCGGCACGCGGCCCGATGGTAGCTTGGTGCTCAGTCCACATACTTTTTCTCATCATCAACGGAGGCGGGCATGAGTCATTCGGTAGGCCCCAGCGCGGGCGGCACCTCGGGAGCGGGGACGGAGCGCACCGACCCCGGGGCGGCGTCGATCCTGGATGTCGTCAAGGTCCTCGGCCGCCTGCTGCCCAAGCAGCTCAAGGACGAGGCCCAGCTCGCGAAGATCGAGCTCACGGAGAAGGCGAAGACCCTGGGCAAGGGCGCGGCCTTCGTCGTCGTCGGCCTGGTCTTCCTGCTGCTGGCCACCATCGCGCTCGTCGGCGCCGCCATCGCCGGGCTGGCGCAGGTGATGCCGGCGTGGCTGGCGGCGCTGCTGCTGGGCGTGCTGTTCCTGGTCGTCCTCGTGGTCGCGGCGCTCATCGGCGTGGCGACCATCAAGAAGGCCCTGCCGCTCGTCCCGCGCAAGGCGGTCTTCGGGCTCAAGTACGACCTCGGCGTGGTCAAGGAGGGCTCCGCCTACACCGAGGGCCGCGTCCAGCGCGAGGAGCAGCTGGCCCGCGAGCGTAAGGAGCAGGAGCGGCGCGAGGCGGCCCAGGACCCGGCCCGCCAGAAGCCCCCGGCGCCGACCGAGGAGCAGCTGCGGCACCGGCTGAAGCTGCGCCGCGAGCACCTCAAGACGCTGCGTGACGACGTCCAGGGCCGGGCCGAGACCATCCAGGCCACGACCAAGGGCTTCGTGGACCGCACGAGCCGCACGGTCCGCACCACGCCCAAGGACGTCAAGAGCCTCCTGACCCAGGGCGGCGGGACCCGCTCCGGCGCGGGGCAGTCCGGGCTGGGGGAGCGCTGGCAGCCGCTCACCGTCCTGGCCGTGGCGGGCAGCGCGTTCCTCGTCCTGCTGCGCAGGCTGTTCCGGTGACCACGGCGTCCACGGCGACCCCGTGGACGTCGACCCCGGCCGAAGGCCCGGAAGCCACCGGCTTCCGGGCCTTCGCCGTGCGTTCACCCGGCGGCCACGCGCCACCCGGACGGTCCCCGGCGGGCGTCGCTAGAATTCCGGGCGTGAGCACAGGTCGGTGGAGGCGGTGAGCCAGTGGTTGGCCGTGGCCCTCGCGCTGCTCTCGGCCCTGTGCCTGGCCGTCGGCACGCAGAAGCAGGGCAGCGCCGTGGCGGACCGCGCGCACGGCCGGCTGACCCCGAAGGCGCTGGCGGCGCTGCTGGGCAACCCCCGGTGGCTCCTCGGGCTGGGCCTGCTCGGGCTCGGCACCGCGCTGAACGTGGCGGCCCTCGGCCTCGCCACCGTGACGGTGGTCCAGCCGATCGGCGTCGTCGCCCTGGTGGTCACGACCCTGCTGCACGCCCGCCACCGGCGGCTGCGGATCAACCGCCGGACCTGGGCGGCGATCGGGCTGTGCACCGCCGGCGGTGCGATCTTCGTGACCTGCGCGGTCGCGGCGACGGATCCGGCGCACGGGATCTCGGCGTGGGCGGAGCGCACCGTGGTCGTCATGCTCGTGGTCCTCGTCTGCGTCCTCGGCGTCGCCGCGGCACTGTTCCGTCACGGCCTCGGCGGGACGTTCTACGTGGTGGGCGCCGGCATTCTCTACGGGTTCGTGGCGGTGCTGGTCCGGCTGACCATCACCCGGATCCAGGGCAGCGCCGGCGGCCCGCTGGACGACGTCAACTGGCTCGCGATCGGTGCCGCCGCGGCGGCCGCCGCCCTGGGCGGGTGGTTCGTGCAGACGGCGTTCGCCTCCGGGCCGCCGGACCTGGTCATCGCCGGGCTCACCGTAATCGACCCGATGGTGGGCGTCCTCCTGGGGATGCTGGTGCTCGGCGAGGCCGGCCCGGGCTTCTCCGTGCCGACCGGCGTGCTCATGGCGCTGGCAGGAGGCGTTGCTATAGTCGGGGTCGCCGTGCTCTCGCAGCACCACCCGGAGGTGCTCGCACGCCGTGCCGAGCTCGCGCACCGGGACCGGCGCGCACCGGAGCGGCCGGGGCCGTGACCCGCAGGACCTGACCGACCAGCCGACCACCGACCGGGAAGCCACGCTTGAGCGCCGACATCACGACCACCGACCGTCCCCTGACCGTGCTGCTGGGCGCCGACACGTACCCGCCGGACGTCAACGGGGCCGCGCAGTTCGGCCACCGGCTCGCCCGCGGCCTGCACGAACAGGGGCACCGGGTGCACGTGGTCTGCGCCCGGACCGACCGCGGGCCCTCCGTGCGCGCCGACGACGACGGCGTCGTCGAGCACCGGCTGCGCTCCCACCGGGCCTTCACCCACCCGTACTTCCGGCTCTGCCTCCCGTGGCAGGTGGCGGGGGAGATCCGCCGGGTGTTCGACGAGGTGGCTCCCGACGTCGTGCACGTGCAGTGCCACTACATCCTCGGCCGGCTGCTCGTGCGCGAGGCGCGGCGGCGGGGCATCCGGACGGTGGGCACCAACCACTTCGTCCCGGAGAACCTGGAGCCCTTCCTGCCGTTCCCGCAGTGGTTCCTGAACCTCTACCGCAGGGTCTCCTGGCGGGACATGGTGCGGGTCCTCGGCGGGTGCGACGTGGTCACCGCCCCTACGCCGTTGGCCGTGCAGACCATGGTCCGCAACGGCTTCCCGGACACCGTGCTCGCCGTGTCCAACGGGATCCGGATCGCCGACTACGAGGCCCACGCCGGGGAGCGGGCGCACCGCGGCGCGCACCCGACCGTCCTGTTCACCGGCCGTCTCGCGGTGGAGAAGAACGTCGACGTCCTGATCGAGGCTGTGTCCCTGCTGCCGGCCGAGCTCGGCGCCCATCTGGAGCTCGCCGGGGACGGCGAGCAGCGCGCCGGGCTCGAGAAGCTGGCGCAGGCCCTGGGCGTCGGCGACCGGGTGCACTTCCTCGGCTACGTCCCCGACGAGGAGCTGCGCGACGCCTACCTCCGGGCCGACGTCTTCTGCCAGCCGGGCACGGCCGAGCTGCAGTCGCTGGTGACCCTGGAGGCGATGTCGGCGTCCCGCCCGGTCGTCCTGGCCGACGCCCGCGCCCTGCCGCACCTGGCCGAGGACGGCGTCAACGGCTGGCTGTTCCGCCCCGGGGACGCCCGCGACCTGGCGCACAAGCTGGGCCTGGTGCTCGGGGCGAGCGCGCAGGAGCGGGCCCGGATGGGGCGGGAGAGCCGCCGCAAGGTGGCCCAGCACAGCTTCCCGCGCACCCTCGAGACGTTCCAGCGGATCTACCGCGGGGAGCAGCCCGGTCCCGACCGCGGCGGGCGGCCGCGCCGGCTGCGGGCCAGGCTGGGTGCCCTGGTGCGGTAACGTGGTCTGCGCCGCCGGCCCCGTCCGGCGCGGGGCCGTAGCTCAGCTGGTCAGAGCAGAGGACTCATAATCCTTCGGTCGTGGGTTCAAGCCCCACCGGCCCTACTCCCGCACCCCTCGCAGCGCCCTCGGCCGGTGACCGGGGTGCCTCCTCGCCCCCGGCCGGGTGCGCGCGGCGGCCGGATGTGGTGCACTGGTGCTGCGACGCACGCACCATCGACAGAGGGGACGTTCCGATGACCCGCCGCAGGCTGTGGAGGCCCCTGTCCCTCGCGGCCCTCGCGCTCGCCGCGCTGACCGGCTGCGACCTCGGCGCCGAGCGCATCGAGCAGGAGGTCGAGCAGGGCGCCGAGGACGTCCAGCAGGAGGTCGAGCAGGGCGCCGAGGACCTCCGGCAGGGCGCCGAGGAGGGCGCCGAGGAGGTCGAGCGGGGCCTCGACGACGCCCGGGACGAGGGCGCTCAGAACGAGGGCGCTCAGAACGAGGGCGCTCAGGACGAGGACGGCGACGACGGCTGAGCCGCCGCGTGCGGCCGCCCGGGCACGGGCAGCAGCACCGACGGCTCCAGCGCGCCGACGAACAGCAGCGGGTTGAGGTAGTCCCCGCCCCGGCGCACGCCCCAGTGCAGGCAGGCCGCGGCCCCGCAGTGGTCGCGTCCGCGCAGCACGCCCACCACCTGCCCGCGGCGGACCCGGTCCCCGCGCCGCAGGGCCGACTCGACGGGCTCGAAGCTCGAGCGCAGCCCGCCGCCGTGGTCCACCGTGAGCACCGGGCGGTCCACCACGAACCCCACGAAGCTCACGGTGCCGTCGGCGGGGGAGCGCACGGTCGCGCCGGGGGCCGCGGCCAGGTCCACGCCGCGGTGCCCCCGTCCCCAGCGCTGCGCCGGGGCGGCCCACTCGCCCACCACCGCAGGCCGCGGCGCCAGCGGCCAGGCCCAGCCGCGCTCCCCGGAGGCCGGCAGCGACGTCCCGGCCAGGACGACGACGAGGGCCAGGGCCATCGCGACGGGCAGGGCCACGGCGACGGGCAGGCGCGGCCGGCGGGTCGTGCGGAACCGGGGCGCAGCGGATGTCATGACCCCACCCTCGGCCGCGGCGGCGCCGGGCGCGGGGCCCGCCCCGCCGCCTGTGGACGGTCCGGGGCGGGGTCCCGCCCGAGGCCGCGGGTGTGCAGGGGCGACGGGGCCCGTGTAGTACAGTTGACCCCGCAGTGTGCTCCCTGCGCCCCTCGTGGCGTGCCCTCGTGACCACTCCGGACCCGGCTCCGCCGGATCCGACGGCACGGTGGCGAGCAGCTGACTTCGCGCGCAGCGCCGCCGGGACCTCCTGTCCCGGCCCGGCCGCCCCGGTCCGCGTTCCCCGTCCCGGCGGGGTGCGGCACGGCGGCCCGGCAGCGGATCCGCCTCGGGTCCGCTCACCGCTGCGCCAGGGGCTCGTCCGCCGGACGCAGTCGATAACCGTACCCGCGGGCCGGGCGTCGTCGCACGCCCTCCCGCACGAGAACAAGGAGACGACATGTCCGTCGTTACCATGCGCCAGCTCCTCGACAGCGGCGTGCACTTCGGCCACCAGACCCGCCGCTGGAACCCGAAGATGAAGCGCTTCATCTTCACCGAGCGCAACGGCATCTACATCATCGACCTCCAGCAGTCGCTGTCCTTCATCGACCGCGCCTACGAGGCCGTCAAGACCACCGTGGCCCACGGCGGCACCATCCTGTTCGTCGGCACGAAGAAGCAGGCGCAGGAGGCCATCGCCGAGCAGGCCACCCGCGTGGGCATGCCCTACGTGAACCACCGCTGGCTGGGCGGCATGCTCACCAACTTCACCACGGTCTCCAAGCGCATCGAGCGCATGAAGGAGCTCGAGGAGATCGACTTCGACGACGTCGCCGGCTCGCAGTACACCAAGAAGGAGCTGCTGCTCCTGCGCCGCGAGAAGGAGAAGCTGGAGCGCACCCTCGGCGGCATCCGCAACCTGACCAAGGCCCCGTCCCTGGTCTGGATCGTGGACACCAAGAAGGAGCACCTGGCCGTGGACGAGGCCCAGAAGCTGGGCATCCCGGTCGTCGCGATCCTCGACACCAACTGCGACCCCGACGAGGTCGCCTTCCCGATCCCGGGCAACGACGACGCCATCCGCTCCGTCAACCTGCTGACCCGCGTGATCGCCGACGCCGTGGCCGAGGGCCTCATGGAGCGCCACAACAAGAAGTCCGGCGGCGCCGAGCAGGCCGCCGAGCCGATGGCCGAGTGGGAGCGCGAGCTGCTGGAGCAGCACGCCGCCGAGCAGAACGCCGCCCCGGAGGCCTCCGCCGAGGCGCCGGCCGAGGCCGCCGCCCCCGCCGAGACCGAGACCGCCGCCGAGTAGTCTCCGTTCATCGTCCGTTTTCCCCGGTGGGGCACCATCTCCACCGGACGCCGGCCGGGGCGCCCGCGCGCCCCGGCCGGCACCACCGACTACGTGAGGAGTTCACATGGCGAACTACACCGCCGCTGAGATCAAGGCCCTGCGGGAGCGCACCGGTGCCGGCATGCTCGACGTCAAGAAGGCCCTCGACGAGGCCGACGGCGACCTGCAGAAGGCCCAGGAGATCATCCGCGTCAAGGGTCTGAAGGGCGTCACCAAGCGTGAGGGCCGCGCCACGGCCGAGGGCCTCGTCGCCGCGCGCGTCGAGGGCTCCGTGGGCTACCTGGTCGAGGTCAACTCCGAGACCGACTTCGTGGCCAAGTCCGCCCCGTTCGTCGAGTTCGGCAACAAGGTCCTCGACGCCGCCGTCGCCGCCGACGCGAGCTCCCTCGAGGAGCTCATGGCGGCCCAGGCCGACGGCAAGGCCGTCTCCGAGCTCGTCACCGAGACCGGCGCGCTGCTCGGTGAGAAGGTCGTCGTCCGCCGCCTCGCCCGCGTCGAGGGGGAGAACGTGGCCCTCTACCTGCACAAGACGTCCAAGGACCTCCCGGCCCAGGTCGGCGTGCTGCTGGCCGCCTCCGGCGCCCAGGCCGACGAGGTCGCCCACGACGTCGCCGTGCACATCGCCGCGATGTCCCCGACCTTCCTCTCCGAGGAGGACGTGCCCGCCGAGACCGTCGAGTCGGAGAAGCGCGTCGCCGAGGAGACCGCCCGCGCCGAGGGCAAGCCGGAGAAGATCATCCCGAACATCATCACCGGGCGCCTGAAGGGCTACTACAAGGACGTCGTCCTGCTCGACCAGGACTTCGCCAAGGACTCCAAGAAGACCGTCGGCAAGGTGCTCGAGGAGGCCGGTGCGACCGCCACGGCCTTCGCCCGCTTCCGCGTCGGCGCCTGAGCGTCCGGGCGCCGCGGCGCCCCGCCGGAGGGAGGCGACCCTGCACCGCAGGGTCGCCTCCCTTCGTCATACTCGCTCCCACCTGCGGCGACGCCCCGACGGCCGCCGGTGCCGCCGGAGGCCGGGCCCGGTGTTCTGTATGCTGAGGGAGGCCCGGGCCCGCTCCGCCCCACCCACGCGGGACCGTGCCCGTCCAGCAGCACCGTCGTCGCCGGGAGGAACCATGCCCACCACTTCAGCGTCCGAGATCCAGGACGAGGCCCTGCGCCTGAGCCGCGGCCCGCGGGTCACCCCGACGCGGCGCCGGGTCCTGCTGAAGCTTTCGGGCGAGGTCTTCGGCGGCGGCTCCATCGGCGTGGACACCCGAGTGATCCGCGACATCGCCGAGCAGATCGCCGCGACGGTCGGCCAGGTGGAGACCGCGATCGTCGTCGGCGGCGGGAACTTCTTCCGCGGCGCGGAGCTCTCCCAGGCCGGGATGGACCGCTCCCGCGCCGACTACATGGGGATGCTCGGCACCGTCATGAACTGCCTGGCCCTGCAGGACTTCCTCGAGCAGTGCGGCGTCGACACGCGGGTGCAGTCGGCGATCAAGATGGAGCAGGTCGCCGAGGCCTACATCCCGCGGCGCGCCATCCGCCACATGGAGAAGGACCGCGTCGTGATCTTCGGCGCCGGGGCCGGGCTGCCCTACTTCTCCACCGACACCGTCGCCGCCCAGCGCGCCCTCGAGGTGCACGCCGACGAGGTGCTGATGGCCAAGAACGGGGTCGACGGCGTCTACACGGCCGACCCGCGCACGAACCCCGACGCCCAGCGGCTGTCCGCCCTGACCTACGACGAGGCCCTGGCCCGCGACATCCGCGTAATGGACCAGACGGCCTTCAGCCTGTGCCGCGACAACGACGTGACGATGCGCGTGTTCGGCATGCAGGGGGAGGGCAACGTCACCCGCGCGGTCCTCGGGGAGCAGATCGGCACCCTCGTCACCGCCTGACCCGGCGTCCCGCGGCCCGGCGCTAGACTGGGGCCAGCATGCCCGGGACGGGCGCCCCCGGCGCCGTTCCCGGCGGAACCGACCCCGCGCGGAGGACTCCGTGCGACCCGACGAAGGAGCTCCTACGTGATCTCAGACATCCTGTCCGAAGCGAAGACCAAGATGGGCAAGGCCGTGGACGGCGCCAAGGAGGACTTCGCCGGCATCCGCACGGGCCGGGCCAACCCCTCCCTCTTCTCCAGCGTCCTCGTCGAGTACTACGGCACGCCGACCCCGCTGCAGCAGCTGGCCTCCTTCCAGAACCCCGAGGCCCGCACCCTGCTCATCACCCCCTACGACCGCTCGGCCCTGACGGACATCGAGAAGGCCCTGCGGAACTCGGACATCGGCGCCAACCCCGCCAACGACGGCAACGTCATCCGGGTGGTCATGCCGGAGCTGACGCAGGAGCGCCGCAAGGAGTACGTGAAGATCGTCGGGCACAAGGCCGAGGAGGCCCGGGTGTCGGTGCGCAACATCCGCCGCCACGCCAAGGACCAGATCGAGAAGACCGTCAAGGACGGCGACATCGGCGAGGACGAGGGCAAGCGCGCCGAGAAGGACCTCGACGCCGTGACCAAGAAGCACATCGAGCAGATCGACGAGATGCTCAAGAACAAGGAAGCGGAGCTGCTGCAGGTCTGATGCCGGACCCGCGACCCCCGCACCAGGAGCTGAAGGCTTCCCCGGGACCCGCCGGGGAAGCCTTCTCTCCTCGTGCCCCCGGTGCGGCGCCGGGCCACCACCGGGAGCGGCGGCACACCGCGCCCTCCCGCGCCGGGCGGAACCTGCCGGCCGCCGTGGGCGTCGCCGTGGTGCTCATCGGCACCCTGCTCGTGGGCCTGTTCGTCCAGCCCGTCGTGCTCGCCCTGCTCGCCGGCACGGCCGCCGGGATCGGGGTCTGGGAGGTCGGCCGGTCGCTGCGCTACCGCGGCATCTCCATCCCGCGCGTCCCGGCGGTCACCGCCGGGGTGCTCATGCCCCTCGCCGCGTTCGCCGGCGGGGGAGAGGCCCTCATGATGGCCGTGGTCGTGGGCCTGACCCTGGTGATCGTGTGGCGGGCGCTGGGGGACCGGGACGGGATGATCCTCTCCGTCATGGGCTCGGTCTTCGCCCTCGTCTGGGTCGGGTTCCTGCTCAGCATCGCCCTGCTGCTCTACCACGCGGACGCCGGGGCCCTGAAGGTCCTCACCGTCATCCTGCTGGCCGTCGGCTCGGACACGTGCGGCTACGCCGTGGGGGTGGTCTGGGGCCGCCATCCGATGGCCCCGAGGATCAGCCCGAAGAAGTCCTGGGAGGGCTTCGCCGGCTCCCTGGGCGGATCCGTGGTGATCGGCGTCCTGTGCGCCGTGCTGCTGCTGGACCACGCCTGGTGGGAGGGCGCCGTCCTGGCCGTGGCCCTCGTGCTGGCCGCGACCCTCGGGGACTTCTCCGAGTCCATGGTCAAGCGCGAGCTGGGGATCAAGGACATGGGCACGCTGCTGCCCGGCCACGGGGGCGTGATGGACCGGATCGACTCCATCCTCTTCGCGGTCCCCACCGGGTACCTGCTCTTCGAGCTGTTCGCCGCGAGCGCCTGACCAGCCCCCAGGACCGCCCGCCCATGCCCGCCGAGATCCCCGCAGCCCGCTTCCCGGCCGCCCGCATCCCCCGCTGCGCCGAGGGCGCCCGGGGCTACGACGTCGCCGAGGTGGACGCCTTCCTCGCCCGCGTGCGGCAGGCCCTGGAGGCGCCCGGCCACGCCCCGGGGCAGGAGCGCACCCGGCTGCTGAGCACGCACGTGCGCGCGGCCGCGTTCGCCGGGGCGAGCGGCGGCTACCGGCCGGAGGCCGTCGACGAGGTCCTGGACGCCGCGGAGGACGCCCTCGCCGCCGCCGAGCGCGAGGAGGTCCTGCGGCTGCACGGTCCCGAGGCCTGGCAGGAGCACGTCGACGCCCTGGCCGGGCTGCTGCGCGGGCGGATCGACCGGCCGCGCACCCGGCGCTTCCGCCACCCCGCGCGGGCCCGGGCGCAGGGCTACTCCGCCGCCCACGTCGACGTCCTCTGCGAGCGCCTCGGCGCCCGCCTGGCGCACGCCGCCCCGCTGGAGCCGGCCGAGCTGCGCCGGGCCGTCTTCCCGCCGGCCAACGGCGAGCGCGGCTACGAGGAGCAGCAGGTGGACGCCTTCCTGGACCGGGCCGTCCAGCTCCTGCTGGCCCTGCGCTGACCCCACCACCTCGGCCGGCTGTGTATACAGCCTGGGGCGCAAATCGTCCAGAACACGCCGCACGCATGACATTTTCTCCCCAAACTGGGAATTCCCCGGGCGTCGTCTTGCCCCTCTGCATACAAGGCCCTAGTGTGGTCCGCATCACATGAGGAGGTAGCCCATGTCCAACCAGCCACCCATCGACGCCGACGACCTCGTCGCCGACGTCGACTTCCCCGCGGCCCAGCGGTCGCCCGAGTTCCAGGAGCTGCGGAGGACCCACCGCGGCTTCGTCTTCCCGCTCGCCGTCGCGTTCCTGATCTGGTACCTGCTGTACGTGGTGCTCGCCATGTACGTCCCGCAGCTCTTCGCGATCCGGGTGGTCGGCAACGTCAACCTGGGCGTGATCCTCGGGCTGCTCCAGTTCGTCACCACCTTCGCGATCACGGGCGCGTACGTGTCCTTCGCCAACCGCAGGCTGGACCCGAAGGCCACGGCCATCCGGGAGCGCCTCGAGCCCGGCCCCGGCAGCACCGGCGGCGTCCACGGACAGGAGAACTAGCCGATGAACCACCTCCCCACCGCGCTCGCGCCCATGGCGACGGCCACCACGGAAACGGTCGGCACGCCCTGGATCAACATCTCCATCTTCGGCGCCTTCGTCGTCGTCACCATGGTGATCGTGCTGCGGGCCTCCAAGTCCACGGCCACGGCGGCCGACTACTACGCCGGCGGCCGCGGGTTCAGCGGCACGCAGAACGGCCTGGCCATCGCCGGCGACTACCTCTCGGCGGCCTCCTTCCTGGGCATCGTCGGGGCGATCGCCGTGCAGGGCTACGACGGGTTCCTCTACTCGATCGGCTTCCTCGTCGCCTGGCTGGTGGCGCTGCTGCTCATCGCCGAGCTGCTGCGCAACACCGGCAAGTTCACGATGGCCGACGTCCTGTCCTTCCGGCTGCGCCAGCGCCCGGTGCGGGTGGCGGCGTCGATCTCCACGCTCGCGGTGTCCGCGTTCTACCTGCTGGCCCAGATGGCCGGCGCCGGTGCGCTGGTGTCCCTGCTGCTGGGCATCAGCTCCCGCGCGGGACAGTCCCTCGTCATCGTCGTCGTGGGCGTGCTGATGATCGTCTACGTCCTCGTGGGCGGGATGAAGGGCACCACCTACGTGCAGATCATCAAGGCCGTGCTCCTGGTCTCCGGGGTGGCGGTGATGACCGTCTGGATCCTCGCGCTCTACGGCTTCAACCTCTCCTCCCTGCTGGGCGACGCGGTCGCCGTCTCCGGCAACCCCGCGATCCTCGAGCCGGGTCTGCGCTACGGGGTCAGCGAGACCAGCAAGCTGGACTTCATCTCCCTGGGGCTGGCCCTGGTCTTCGGCGCCGCCGGCCTGCCGCACGTGCTGATGCGCTTCTACACCGTGCCGACCGCCAAGGAGGCCCGCACCTCGGTGGTCTGGGCGATCGGGCTGATCGGCCTGTTCTACCTCTTCACCCTGGTCCTGGGCTTCGGCGCGGCGGCCCTCATCGGCGCCGAGCGGATCCAGTCGGCCCCCGGCGGGGTGAACTCCGCGGCCCCGCTGCTGGCCTTCGAGCTCGGCGGCTCGCTGCTGATGGGCATCATCGCCGCCGTGGCGTTCGCCACGATCCTCGCGGTCGTCGCCGGCCTGGCCATCACGGCCTCGGCCTCCTTCGCCCACGACATCTACACCAGCGTGATCAAGAAGGGCCGGTCCGACCCCCGCCAGGAGCTGCGCGTGGCCAAGACCACCGTGGTGGTCATCGGCATCGTCTCCATCGCCGGCGGCATCGGTGCGCAGGGCCAGAACGTCGCGTTCCTCGTGGCGCTGGCCTTCGCGGTGGCGGCCTCGGCCAACCTGCCGACCATCCTGTACTCCCTGTACTGGCGGCGGTTCACCACCCGCGGCGCGGTCTGGTCCATGTACGGCGGCCTGATCCTCTCGGTGGTCCTGATCGTCTTCTCCCCGGTGATGTCCGGCGCGGAGACCTCGATGATCCCCACGGCGGACTTCGCGTGGTTCCCGCTGCAGAACCCGGGCATCGTGTCCATCCCGGCGTCCTTCCTCCTCGGCTTCATCGGCTCCATGACGGAGCGGCGCCCGGAGGACCCGGTCAAGCAGTCCGAGATGGAGGTGCGCTCGCTCACAGGCATCGGCGCGGAGAAGCCCGTCGCCCACTGACGGCGCCCGCACTCTGACCTGGGACGATCCCGGTCCGCCCGACGCCCCGGCGCCGGGCGGGCCGGGATCGTCCGCTGCGGACGCCGCCCGGATTCGCGATCGACAAAAGACAGGAGCCTGATGGTCCGGTAGGGTGGGGCCAGAAGCCGGCCCAGGGTATTCCTGGGAAACTCGCCGGTTGCTTACAATGAAAGTCCCTCCCGGGACGGATAAGGAGCAATCATGGGAATCATCAGCTGGATCGTTCTCGGTCTCATCGCAGGCGCCCTCGCCAAGCTCATCATGCCGGGCAACCAGGGTGGCGGCATCATCGTCACCATCGTTCTGGGCATCGTCGGCGCCCTCCTCGGAGGCTTCCTCGGCTCGCTGATCGGCATCGGCGACCTCGAGTCCGTGTTCGACATCGGGACGATCATCACCGCCGTCGTGGGAGCGCTCATCGTGCTCTTCATCTGGGGCGCGGTCACCGGCCGCCGGGGCCGCACGCACTGACCCGCAGCCCAACGGAACCCGAGGCCCCGGCCACCGGCAACGGTGACCGGGGCCTCGTGCTGTCCGCACCCGCCGCGCCCGGGCGCCGCTCCGGCCGGGGGATACTGGGGCCATGAGCTCCCCCTCCGCCGCGTCCGGCCCCCGCCCGATCCCCGTCCCCACCCCCGAACTGCGCGCGCTGGCCGCCGCCGGCCCCCGCCGGGTCGTCGTGCTGGGCTCCACGGGGTCGATCGGCACCCAGGCGCTCGACGTCGTGCGGGCCGCCAACGGGCTCGACGGCGGGGCGCCGTTCCGCGTGGTGGCCCTCGCCGCCGGCCGGGGCCGTCTGCCGCTGCTGGCGGAGCAGGCCGTGGAGACCCGCGCCGCCGTGGTCGCCACGAGCGGCGGCGGGGAGGACGCCCGGGAGCTGGCCGTGCGGATCGGCGAGCGCGCCGCGGCCGTCGGCGCGGGGGACTACCGGCCCGAGATCCTGCACGGCCCCGACGCCGCCACGGCGGCCGCGGCGCACCCCGGTGCCGACCTCGTGCTCAACGGCATCACCGGCTCGATCGGTCTCGCCCCCACCCTGGCGGCCCTGCGGGCCGGGCACCGGCTGGCGCTGGCGAACAAGGAGTCGCTGATCGCCGGAGGAGCCCTGGTGAAGGAGGCGGCCGCGGCCTCGGGCCTGCCGGACGCCCTGGTCCCGGTGGACTCCGAGCACTCCGCCCTGGCGCAGGCGCTGCGCGGCGGCAGCGCCGCCGAGGTGGACCGGCTCGTCCTGACGGCCTCGGGCGGTCCGTTCCGCGGCCGCACCCGAGCGCAGCTGGAGGCAGTGACCCCGCGCGAGGCGCTGCGCCACCCCACCTGGGACATGGGCGTGATGGTCACCACGAACTCGGCCTCCATGGTGAACAAGGCCCTGGAGGTGCTCGAGGCGCACCTGCTCTTCGACGTGCCCCTCGAGCGCATCGACGTGGTCGTCCATCCCCAGTCGGTGGTGCACTCCATGGTCCAGTTCGTGGACGGGTCGACGCTGGCCCAGGCCTCGCCGCCGGACATGCGCCTGCCCATCGCCCTCGGCCTCGCCTGGCCGCACCGGGTGCCCGGCGCCGCCGCCGCGTGCGACTGGACGCGGGCGACCGAGTGGACCTTCGAGCCGCTGGACCGCGACGCGTTCCCCGCCGTCGACCTCGTGAAGGCCGCCGGCGAGCGCGGGGGCACCCACCCGGCGGTGTTCAACGCCGCCAACGAGGAGGCGGTGCACGCCTTCCACGACGGGCGGATCCGGTTCCCGGCGATCGTGGACACGGTGGAGGCGGTGCTGGGGGAGCACCAGGACCACGGGGGCCTGGACCTGGAGGCCGTCCTGGAGGCCGAGCGCTGGGCCCGGCGGCGGGCCCAGGAGGTCCTGGCCCGCTGAGCCGGGCCCTCCCCGGCTCCGGGTGCACGTGCTAGTCTGTCGGGCGGATGACGAGTCCCAGCGCGCAGCCCTGGCTAGCTGGGCGGCAACCCTCTCCCGTAGTGGGGTGCCCCAGGTGAACCATCCGGCACCGGCCATCGTGGGCCGGCGGCAAGTACGGTTCGACCGCGGACGCGCCCTCCGGCGCGCCCTCGACCGTGGCCGTCGGGCCCGGTGGGACCTCCCGACATCCTGGATCCACGGAAAGGCACGACATGCGATCGCAGCGCCTCACCCTCCTCGCCCTGACCACCACCCTGGGCCTGACCCTCACCGCCTGCGGCGGCTCCGACCAGGCCGCCGGGCCCTACGACGACGGCGTGATCACGATCGGCACCGACGGCCGCACCCAGGTGCACGAGGCCTTCCTGGAGGAGGCGGAGAAGGCCGGCGTCGAGGTCGAGCTCGTCGAGTTCACCGACTACAACCAGCCCAACGCGGCGCTCACCAGCGGCGACCTGGACATGAACTGGTTCCAGCACGGTGCCTTCCTGGCCGACTACCGCAACAACTCCGGCGAGGACATCGTCCCCATCGGGTCCACCTCCATCTACCCGCTGGGTCTGTACTCGGAGCGCTACGACTCCCTCGACCAGATCCAGGAGGGCGACGAGATCGCGGTGCCCAACGACGCGATCAACCTCGCCCGCGCGCTGCTGCTGCTGCAGTCGGCCGGGCTCGTGGAGTTCACCTCCGACACCACCGCGCCGTCCGAGCTGGACGTCGACACCGAGGCCTCCAAGGTCCGGGTCACCCCCGTCTCGGCCGAGCAGACCGTGCTGTCCCTGAGCTCCACCGCCGGCGCCGTGGTCAACAACACCTTCCTCGCCCGGGCCGACATCGACCCCAACACCGCCCTGTACTCGGACGGCGAGGACAACGAGAACGCCCTGCCCTACGTCAACTTCTTCGCGGCCACCGGCGCCAACAAGGACGACGAGACCCTCCACCAGGTCGCCGACCTCTTCCACACGGACGCCGTGCTGGCGGCGGAGCAGGCCGAGACCAAGGACACCGCCGTGTCCAAGGACGTCCCGCAGGAGGAGCTGATCGAGGTCGTCGACCGGTACGCCGAGGACCTGCAGAAGTGACGGCCCCGGGCGCACCCGACCGGGCCCGCCACCCCGACGGCGACGTCATCGTCCGCTTCCAGGACGTCAGCAAGACCTTCGCCACCGGCCCGGCCAAGGCCCGCCGCGAGGTCGTCGCCGTGGACAAGGTCTCGCTCGAGATCCGCCGCGGGGAGATCTTCGGCGTGATCGGCTACTCGGGGGCCGGCAAGTCCACGCTCGTGCGGCTCATCAACGGCCTGGAGCCGGTGACCGCCGGCTCCCTGGCCGTCGACGGGTTCGAGGTCGCCGGGCGCAAGGAGACCGAGCTGGCGCCCGTCCGGCGGGAGATCGGGATGATCTTCCAGCAGTTCAACCTGTTCACGTCCCGGACCGTGGCCGGCAACGTCGAGTACCCGCTCAAGCGGGCCGGCTGGCCGAAGGACAAGCGGCAGGCGCGGGTCGCCGAGCTGCTGGAGTTCGTGGGCCTGTCCGCGCGCGCCGGCAACTACCCGGAGCAGCTCTCCGGCGGGCAGAAACAGCGCGTGGGCATCGCCCGCGCGCTGGCGACCAGTCCGAAGCTGCTCCTGGCCGACGAGTCCACGAGCGCCCTGGACCCGGAGACCACCCAGGAGGTGCTGCAGCTGCTGCAGCGGGTCAACCGGGAGCTGGGCATCACGATCGTGATCATCACCCACGAGATGGACGTGGTCCGGGCGATCGCCGACCGCGTCGCCGTGATGCAGGACGGCCGGGTGGTGGAGCACGGCTCGACCGTGGACATCTTCGCCCGGCCCCGCACCGAGACCGCGCGCCGCTTCGTCTCCTCCGTCCTGCACTCGGTGCCGGACGAGCGCGAGGTCGAGCGGCTGCGCCGGACCCACCACGGGCGCCTGGTGATCGTGGACGTCGGCGACGGCGTGGACATCGGCGGCGTGCTCTCCGACGGCGCCGCCCGCGGGGTGCGCTTCACCATCGCCTACGGCGGGATCAGCGTGCTCCAGGAGCAGTCCTTCGGGTCCCTGACCTTCGAGCTGACCGGTGCGGACGCGGCCGTGCAGGCCGTGGTCGACGAGCTGTCCCGCATCACGACCCTGAGAGAGGTGGCCGCGTGAACGACTGGTCCGTCCTGGGCCCCGAGCTGCTCTCCGCGCTCGGCGAGACCCTCTACATGGTGGCCGTCACCCTCGTCCTCGCCGGGCTGCTCGGGATGCTCGTGGGGGTCGGCCTCTACGTGACCCGCCGGGGCAACATCCTGGAGAACCGCGTGGTGCACGAGGCGCTCAACCTCGTCGTGAACTTCGTCCGGCCGATCCCCTTCATCATCCTCCTGGCCGCCCTGGGGCCGGTCACCGAGGACGTCGTCGGGACCCGGCTGGGCCCCAACGCGGCGATCTTCGCGATGACCATCGGGGCGATGTTCGCGGTGGCGCGCATCGTCGAGCAGAACCTGATGAGCGTGGACCCCGGCGTGGTGGAGGCCGCCCGCTCGATGGGCGTCTCCCGGGGGCGGATCATCACCACGGTGATCCTGCCCGAGGCGCTCGGGCCCCTGGTGCTCGGCTACACCTTCCTGGTGATCGGCATCACGGACATGTCCGCGATGGCCGGGGCCATCGGCGCCGGCGGGCTCGGAGACTTCGCCCTGCGCCTGGGCTACCAGCGGTTCAACGACGAGGTCACGTGGGCGGCGGTCGCCGTCATCGTCGTCCTCGTCCAGCTGGTCCAGCTGGTGGGCAACCGGCTGGCGCGGCGCATCCTGCGCCGCTGACCCCCGGCGCCGCTGCGCCGCCCGCGACGGCCGGTCCCTCCCCGGAGGCGACCGGCCGTCGTCGTGCGCCGGGGCGTGACACCCGGCGCCCAGGATCGTGGTGCACACTGGTCCTCGCCGCGCACGCGCGGCCCCTGCCGTCCCCGGCGCCCGCCGGGGACGCCCCGACGACTCCCGGAGGTCCCCGGATGGGCGTGGTCCTGTTCCTCGTGGGCGTGCTGCTCGCCGCCGCGGCCATCGCGGTCTCCATCGCCCTGCACGAGCTCGGCCACCTGTTCCCCGCCAAGCTCTTCGGCGTGCGGGTGACCCAGTACATGGTCGGCTTCGGCCGCACCGTGTTCTCCCGCCGCCGCGGGGAGACCGAGTACGGGCTCAAGGCCGTGCCGCTGGGCGGGTACATCTCGATGGTCGGGATGTACCCGCCCGCCCGGGCGGGGAGCACGGCGCGGACCGCCGGCACCGGGGTCCTCCAGCAGCTCGCCGCGGAGGCCCGCAGCGCCTCCGCCGTGCAGCTGGCCCCCGGGGACGAGGACCGCGTCTTCTACCGCCTGCCCGTGGGGAAGCGGATCGTGATCATGCTCGGCGGGCCCGTGATGAACCTGCTGCTGGGCACCGTGTGCCTCGCCGTGCTGCTCACCGGCTTCGGCACGGCGACGCCGACCACGACGGTGGCGTGGGTCTCCCAGTGCGTGGTGCCCGCCGAACGGCAGGCCGCCGGGCAGAGCGAGTGCCGTGCGGAGGACCCCGAGGCGCCGGCCAACGCGGCCGGGCTGCGCCCCGGGGACGTCGTCACGGCCGTCGCCGGGGCTCCCGTGGCCACGTGGGAGGAGCTCACCGCGCGGATCCGGGACCGCGCGGGGGAGCGGATCCCCGTGGTGGTCGAGCGCGACGGGGCGCAGGTGCGGACCACGCTCACCCCGATCCTCACCAGCCGACCGGTGGTCGACGACGCCGGCGCGGCCGTGACGGGCCCCGACGGCGCGCCCCGCTACGAGGAGGTGGGCTTCATCGGGATCAGCCCCACCGCCGTACCCGTCCGGCAGCCGCTCACCGCGGTGCCCGGCGCGGTGCTGGACGGACTGGAGCAGATCGCCGGGATCGTGCTGCACCTGCCGCAGCGGATCTACGAGGTGGGGCAGGCGGCGTTCTCGGACGCGCCGCGGGACCCGGACGGGCCCATCTCCGTGGTCGGGATCGGCCGGATCTCCGGGGAGATCGCCGCCCACGAGGAGATCGGGCTGCGGGACAAGGCGGCCTCCCTGGTCGGGCTGATCGGGTCCGTGAACCTGGCGCTGTTCGTCTTCAACCTGCTGCCCCTCCTGCCGCTGGACGGCGGGCACGTGGCCGGTGCCCTGTGGGAGGGCCTGCGGCGGGGCGCCGCCCGGCTGCTGGGCCGCCCCGACCCGGGCCCGTTCGACCCGGCGCGGCTGCTCCCGCTGACCTACGCCGTGGCCGTGCTGATGATCGGGATGTCGGTCCTGCTGGTCTACGCGGACATCGTCAAGCCCGTGCAGCTGTTCTGAGCCGTTCCGCCACGGCGGACACCGGGGGCCGCGCCCAGGAACCGTCCCGGGGCATGGGGCACAATGGGAGGCGACGACGGATCCGGCGACCGGGTCCGCCGGCCACCGTTCCCGCACCTGTCCGCGAACTCCTCGGAGGAACCCTTGACCCCGGTCAGCCTCGGCATGCCCGCCGCACCCCAGCCCGTCCTGTCCCCGCGCCGGAAGACCCGGCAGATCCGGGTCGGGTCCGTGGGCGTCGGTTCCGACTCGCCGGTGAGCGTGCAGTCCATGACGACCACCCCCACCACGGACATCAACGCCACCCTGCAGCAGATCGCCGAGCTGACCGCCTCCGGGTGCGACATCGTCCGGGTGGCCTGCCCGTCGCAGGACGACGCCGATGCCCTGCCGATCATCGCGATGAAGTCCCCGATCCCGGTGATCGCCGACATCCACTTTCAGCCGAAGTACGTGTACAAGGCCATCGAGGCCGGGTGCGCGGCCGTGCGCGTGAACCCCGGCAACATCCGCAAGTTCGACGACCAGGTCGCCCAGATCGCCCGGGAGGCCAAGGCCGCCGGGGTCTCCATCCGGATCGGGGTGAACGCGGGCTCCCTGGACCAGCGGATCATGGACCGCTACGGGAAGGCCACCCCGGAGGCGCTCGTGGAGTCCGCGGTGTGGGAGGCGTCCCTGTTCGAGGAGCACGACTTCCACGACTTCAAGATCTCGGTCAAGCACAACGACCCCGTGACCATGGTGCGGGCCTACCAGCTGCTGGCCGAGCGTGGGGACTGGCCCCTGCACCTGGGCGTGACCGAGGCGGGCCCGGCCTTCCAGGGCACGATCAAGTCCGCCACCGCCTTCGGCGCCCTGCTCTCCCAGGGCATCGGCGACACCATCCGGGTCTCGCTCTCCGCGCCGCCGGTCGAGGAGGTCAAGGTGGGCAACCAGATCCTGCAGTCCCTGGGGCTGCGCCCGCGCAAGCTCGAGATCGTCTCCTGCCCCTCGTGCGGGCGCGCGCAGGTGGACGTCTACACGCTCGCGGACGAGGTCACCGCCGGCCTGGAGGGACTCACGGTCCCGCTGCGCGTCGCCGTCATGGGCTGCGTCGTCAACGGTCCCGGCGAGGCGCGCGAGGCCGATCTCGGGGTGGCCTCCGGCAACGGCAAGGGCCAGATCTTCGTCAAGGGCGAGGTCGTGAAGACCGTGCCCGAGGACCGGATCGTGGAGACCCTGATCGAGGAGGCCAACCGCATCGCCGCGGAGATGGACGCGGACGGGGAGAACGCCGCCGGCGGCCCCGTGGTGAGCGTCGGCTGACGGGCCGGTGACGGTCGCGTGAGGACGCAGCGGAGGACGGCGCCCCGGCTCGTGCCGTCGGGGGAGGTCGACGCCGCCGAGCTGGACCGCCTGCTCGGGGCGGACCCCGTCGCCCACGCCTTCGTGACGGCCCACGTGGAGTCCCACCGCCGGGGCAGCGGCTCCCGGGTGCCGCCGGTCGTCGGCACGGCGGGCCCGGACGGGCGGCTCACCGGGGCCTGCTGGACGGGCACCAACGTGGTCCCCATCGCCCTCGACGAGCCGGGCCTCGACCTCGTGGCCGGGCACCTGCGCCGGGGCGGGTCCCGGTTCGCCTCCGTCTTCGGCCCGGCCGAGCCGGTGCTCGGCCTGTGGTCCCGGCTCGAGGGCTCGTGGCCGCGGCCCTTCGACGTCCGTCCGGTGCAGCCCCTGCTGGCCATCGACCACGACCCGGCGCCCGCACCGCACCCCGGGGTGCGCTTCGCCACGAGCGCCGACCTGCCCGCCGTGCTCCCGGCCAGCGCCGCGATGTTCGAGGAGGAGGTCGGCTACTCCCCGTACTCCGGCGGGGACCGCGGCTACCGCGACCGGGTGGCCGCCCTCGTCGGCTCGGGACGCTGCCTCGTGCTCACCGACGAGCGGGACCGGGTGGTGTTCAAGGCCGACCTCGGCTCCGTCGCCCGCGGGGTCGCCCAGGTGCAGGGCGTGTGGGTCGACCCGGCGCACCGGGGCCGGGGGCTCGCGGTGCCGTGCATGGCCGCCGCGGTGCGCCTGGCCCGCCGCACCACCCCGGTGATCAGCCTCTACGTCAACGACTACAACACCCGCGCCCTGGCCACCTACGACCGGGTCGGCTTCCGCCGGGTCGGGACCTTCGCGACCGTCCTGCTCTGAGCCCGGCACCGGGCGCGCCGTCCGGCGCGGCGCCGGGGGTGTAGATTTGACCGGAATCCGCGGCGCCGTCGGTGCCGCACCCCTCTCGACGCCCCGGACCCGGCAGCACCTCGCCGCGCTCCCCGGGAGAAACGGAGCCCACGTGGCGCTGCGCCTCTCCTCCCTGTTCCTGCGGACCCTCCGCGAAGACCCCGTCGACGCCGAGGTGGACAGCCACCGGCTGCTCGTGCGCGCCGGCTACATCCGCCGCGCCGCCCCCGGGATCTACACCTGGCTGCCGATGGGCCTGCGGGTGCTCGCGAAGGTGGAGCGGGTGGTGCGCGAGGAGATGGACGCGATCGGCGCCCAGGAGGTGCACTTCCCGGCGCTGCTGCCGCGCGAGCCCTACGAGGTCACCCACCGGTGGACGGAGTACGGCGAGAACCTCTTCCGCCTCAAGGACCGCAAGGAGGCCGACTACCTCCTCGCGCCCACGCACGAGGAGATGTTCACGCTGCTCGTGAAGGACCTGTACTCCTCCTACAAGGACCTCCCGGTCACCCTGTACCAGATCCAGGCGAAGTACCGCGACGAGGCCCGCCCGCGCGCCGGCCTCCTGCGCGGGCGCGAGTTCGTGATGAAGGACTCGTACTCCTTCGACGTCGACGACGCCGGGCTCGAGGAGTCCTACGCCCGGCACCGCGAGGCCTACGTCCGGATCTTCGAGCGACTGGGCCTGCCCGTGGCCGCCGTGTCGGCGCAGTCCGGGGCCATGGGCGGCTCCCGCTCGGAGGAGTTCCTGCACCCCACGCCGATCGGGGAGGACACGTTCGTGCGCTCGGCCGGGGGCTACGCGGCCAACGTCGAGGCGGTCACCACGGTGGTGCCGCCCGAGCGCGACGTCGACGCCGCGCCCGAGGCGCGCGTGCTCGACACCCCGGACAGCCCCACCATCGCCACGCTCGTGGAGCGCTCGAACGAGCTGCACCCGCGCGTCGAGGGGCCCTGGACCGCCGCCGACACGATGAAGAACGTGGTGCTGGCCGTCGTCCTGCCCGACGGCGGGCGTCGGCTCGTGGCGGTCGGCCTGCCCGGGGACCGCGCCGTGGACCTCAAGCGCATCGAGGCCGGCATCGGCGCCGCGCTCGAGGTCTCCGGGGAGCTGCTGGTGGAGCAGGCGACCGATGAGGACCTGCGCACCTGCCCGCTGCTGGTGAAGGGCTACATCGGGCCCGGACTCGGCCTCGACCAGGCCGTGCTCGGCGAGCGCTCCTCGACCGGGATCCCCTTCTTCGTGGACCCGCGGGTGGTCCGCGGCACCCGCTGGATCACCGGGGCGAACGTGGCCGGCAAGCACGTCTACGACCTCACGGCCGGGCGCGACTTCGCCTGGGACGGCGTGCTCGAGTGCGCGGAGGTCCGGGCCGGGGATCCCGCCCCGGACGGCTCCGGTCCGCTCGAGGCGGCCCGCGGCATCGAGATGGGGCACATCTTCCAGCTGGGCCGCAAGTACGCCGAGGCGCTCGGGCTGAAGGTCCTGGACCGCAACGGCAAGCTCGTCACCGTGACCATGGGCTCCTACGGCGTCGGCGTCACCCGCGCGGTGGCCGCCCTGGCCGAGGCCTACCACGACGACAGGGGACTGATCTGGCCCCGCCAGGTCGCCCCGGCCGACGTCCACGTGGTCGCCACCGGCAAGGGGCCCGAGGTGCTCGAGGAGGCCGAGCGGATCGTGGCCGAGCTCGAGGCCGAGGGCGTCGAGGTGATCTTCGACGACCGCCCCAAGGTGTCCCCGGGCGTGAAGTTCGGCGACGCCGAGCTGCTCGGCGTGCCCACCGTGCTGGTGGTCGGCCGCGGGCTGAAGGACGGCCTGCTGGAGCTCAAGGACCGCGCGAGCGGCACCAGCGAGGACGTGGCCCGGGACGGCGTCGCCGCGGCGGTCGTCGCAGCCGTGCGCGGCTGAGCCCGTGGACCAGCTCGAGGGCTGGCTGGGGGCCTCCGGCCTGGAGCAGGTGGAGCCCGGCGTCGTCGTCCTGCTGGTCGCAGCCGGGCTCGCCGCCGGCTTCATCGACGCCGTGGTGGGCGGCGGCGGGCTGCTGCAGGTGCCGGTGGTGCTCATAATGCCCGGGATCAGCCCGGTCCAGGCGCTGGCGACCAACAAGATGGGATCGGTGTTCGGCACCGCCACGAGCGCGCTGACGTTCTACCGCCGCACCTCCCCGGACCTGCGCACGGCCCTGCCCATGGCCGGGGTCGCGCTGGCCGGCAGCTTCGGCGGCGCCGCCCTGGCCGCGTCCCTGCCCGAGGAGGTGTTCCGGCCCGTCATCCTCGCGGCGCTGGTCGCCGTGCTGCTGTTCACCGTCGCCCAGCCGACCGTCGGCCAGCTCACCGAGCTGCGCCACAGCGGGGCGCGGCACTACGGGACCGCGATGGTGATCGGCACGGTCATCGGCTTCTACGACGGCGTGATGGGCCCGGGCACCGGGTCGTTCCTGGTGATCGCGATGATCACGCTGCTGGGCTACAGCTTCCTGGCCGCGAGCGCGAAGGCGAAGATCGTCAACCTGGCCACCAACGTGGGCGCCCTGCTGTTCTTCTTCGGGCACGGCTCGGTGCTGTGGGGCCTGGGGCTGCTGCTGGGCCTGTCCAACATGGTGGGCGGCTACCTCGGGGCGCGCACCGCCGTGGCCCGCGGCAGCCGGTTCATCCGGGTCGTGTTCCTGAGCGTGGTCTCGCTGCTGATCCTCAAGCTGGGCGTCGACGTGCTCCGCGGGGCCTGATCCCGCCGGCCCGCCCCCGGAGGGGCCGTGGCCGGGCACCCCGGCGCCCCGCGCGTCACGGCAGGCCGGGCGCGGCGGAGGGGTCGTCGGGGAGCACCCCGGGCAGGGCGTCCACCTCGCCGCCGAGCTCCGCGCGGAGCGTGCCGGCCCGCTCCAGCGCGTGCACCGCCCAGCAGCGCGTCGCCGGCCCGCCCCCGGCCAGGGCGTGCGCGGCGGCCTCCTGCACGTCGCCGGCCGCGACCGCGGCACCCCGGTGCGGGTCCTGCACGAGATCCGCGGGCAGGACGTAGGCCCCGGCCCGCAGCCCGGGCTCGGCCGCGAGCGCACCGCGCGCCACGGGCTCCTCCAGCAGCTCCGCCACGTCCTCCCGGGCCCGCCGCAGCGCACCGTCCGCCGGGGCGCCGCTCGGCCCGGTGCGGGCGGCCAGCGCCTCGAGGGCGTAGCCGGCCCGGTCCAGCGCGGACCACAGCACCGCCGCGGCGGGATCCGCCGCCCCGGAGCCGGGGTCCGCGCCGGGCGGGCACAGCCGCGGCATCCCGGCGTCCTCCCGGAGCCGCCCGGCCGTGGTCGCCCGCGAGGCCGCGGCGGCGCCGAGGACGCGGGCCAGGGCGGGGTCCTCGGCGGCCAGGGCGTCCCGGGCCAGGTCCGCGGCCGAGCGCGCCAGGGCGCCGGCGAGGTCCTCGGCGTCCGCGGGGGTCGCAGGTCCGGAGGCGTCCGCGGGGGAGGGCGGCGCGGCCCGCGCCGCGGGCGCCGGCCCGAGGGCGGTGAGCTGGCGGTCCAGGTCCGCCCGCACGGCCGCCCCCTCCCCGAGGGCCCCCAGGGAGGGGTGCCGCAGCAGCGCCTCCGTGCCCGACCACGCCTCCGCCCGCGCCGCCTCGTCCGGGGGCACCGGCCGCGCCGCGCCGAGCCACCAGCCGCCGGCCGCGGCGAGGAGCACCACCAGCACCGTCAGCAGCGCCGTCGGCAGCGGCGGGAGCGCCCGGCGGGCGGGCGGGCGGGGATCGGTCACCGGGGGCTCCTGGACGGGGGGAGGAGAAGGGCGGGGGCCCGCTTCATCATAGGATCTGCAGGAGCGACCCCGCCCGACCCGAGAGCACCAGGAGATCCCCGTGAGCGAGCAGAGCAGCACCGGACCCGACGACCAGCGACGGCTGGCCGAGCTGGTCGGGCCGGTCGTGGAGGAGGCGGGACTGGTCCTGGAGGACGTCGCCCTGCGGCCGAGCGGCACCGGGCTGGTGCTGCAGGTGCTCGTCGACCTCCCCGAGGACCGCACCGACAGCGTGGACATCGACCGGATCGCCGAGGTGGCCCGGGCGGTCTCCGACGCCCTGGACCGGGACGACCCCGTGCCCGGGTCCGCCTACGAGCTGGAGGTCTCCTCCCCGGGGGCCACCCGGGAGCTGACCGCGCCCCGGCACTGGCGGCGCTCGCTCGGCCGCCTGGTGCGCGTCACCCCCGTGGAGGGGGAGAAGTTCACCGCCCGGCTGCTGGAGGTGGCGCCGGACGGCGTGGTGCTGCAGCGCAGCCACCAGGCCAAGAAGGGCATGCCCGCGCGGCTGCTCGACCCGGAGCGGTGGCCGTTCGACCGCGTACGCCGGGCCAAGGTGGAGGTCGAGTTCACGGACTGAGCGCCGCGGGGCACCCCGGGGCGAGTGTAAGATGTGCCGTTGACGCCGCGGCGCCCGCCGGCGCCGCGGTCCGCAGTGCGACGACAACCGAGTACAACGAACGAGTGTGCGAACACGACCCGTGGCAGCGCTCCGTCCTCACCGACGGCGCGCTGTTTCGTCCCCGGGGTCGACACGTGAGGAAGGCCGGACATGGACATCGATATGAGCACCCTCCGACTGCTGGAGCGTGAGCGCGACATCCCCGTGGACCTGCTCATCCCCACGATCGAGCAGGCCCTGCTGCTGGCCTACCAGAAGAGCCCCGGGGCGCTGCCGGGCGCCCGCGCCGAGATCGAGCGCCGGAGCGGGCACGTGACCATCTGGGCCCCCGAGCTGGACGAGGACGGCGAGGCGGTCGGGGAGTTCGACGACACCCCGGCCGGCTTCGGGCGGATCGCGGCCTCCACGGCCCGCCAGGTCATCCTGCAGCGCCTGCGCGACGTCGAGGACGACGCCGTGCTCGGCCACTTCAAGGGCCGCGAGGGCGAGATCGTCTCCGGGCAGATCCAGCAGGGCCACAACCCGCACATGGTGCAGGTCGACCTCGGCACCGTGGAGGGCGTGCTGCCCCCGCACGAGCAGTCCCCGGGCGAGAAGTACCTGCACGGGTCGCGGATCCGCACCTTCGTGGTCGAGGTCAAGCGCGGCATGAAGGGCCCGTCCATCACGCTGTCCCGCTCCCACCCCGACCTCGTGCGCCGGCTCTTCGAGATGGAGGTGCCGGAGATCGCCGACGGCTCCGTGGAGATCATGGCCGTGGCCCGCGAGGCCGGGCACCGCACCAAGATCGCCGTGCGCGCCACCCAGGGCGGGATCAACGCCAAGGGCGCCTGCATCGGCGAGATGGGCTCCCGGGTCCGCGCGGTGATGAGCGAGCTGCACGACGAGAAGATCGACATCGTGGACTGGTCCGACGACCCGGCCCGCTGCATCGCCAACGCCCTGTCCCCGGCCAAGGTGTCCCGGGTCACCGTGCTGGACGAGCGCGCCCGCTCCTCCCGCGCCGTCGTCCCCGACACCCAGCTCTCCCTGGCCATCGGCAAGGAGGGGCAGAACGCCCGCCTCGCCGCGAAGCTCACCGGCTGGAAGATCGACATCGTCCCCGAGTCGAAGGCGTCCGCGCGGGCCTGAGCCCGCCCCCCCGGGGCCGGGCCCGCGCCGCCGCGCGGGCCCGGCCCCGGGCCTCCGCCCGCCCGGTTTCGGCTCAGGGCCGTCCCCGGGATAGACTGGTCCACGGTCAGATCGTTGGTGGTCCCTGTCCGGGGCCGGATCCCCGGCCCGCGCGGGCCGTCCCGACGTCCCGCCGCGAGACGAGGAGCCCTGAGTGAGTGCGGACTCCCGTCGCACGTGCATCGGATGCCGGGCCACCGACCACCCTGACCAGCTCGTACGTGTGGTGACCGAGCCGGACGACGGCGGCCGAAGGGCCGTGCTCGACCGGACCGGGCGCCTCGGCGGTCGTGGGGCCTGGCTCCACCCCTCCCGCGAGTGCCTGGACACGGCCCTGCGCCGGCGCGCCTTCCAGCGCGCGTTCCGGGCCCCCGTGGACACCGAGGGGATCGCCCCCGAGCTGGACGCCCTGCTGTCCTCGCGGACGGCCGGGCGACCGGGCGCACGAGTGCCGACCACAGCCGCCCCCGGGCGGCAGCCCGCGCGGTCCGACCGGACCGGTGACCACGTCCGCACGCGGGTCAGAACTGGAAAGCGAGTCAGAGAACCGATGGAAAACCGATGAGTGCCCAGCGATGAGTGCTTCGTTGTGCTCTGCCTACGGCCTCCTGGGCCGGCGCGCCGTCGTCGACGGCCGACACCCCGGGAGCCTCAACGGAAAATAAGTGGTTCGTGCCTGTTTCGGTGCGGACCGAGACAGGAGAGAAGTGGCCAAGCCCCGCGTTCACGAGCTCGCGAAAGAGCTCGGAATAACGTCCAAGGAAGCGATTTCCACGCTTCAGACCCTGGGTGAGTTCGTCCGAGGCGCGTCCTCGACCGTCGAGCCCCCCGTCGCCAAGAAGCTGCGCTCGGCGTTCGCCGACAAGGCCGACAAGGCCCCCGCGCGCCCGGCCGGCGGCAGCGCGCCGTCCCCGGCGAAGTCGGGTCGTCCCGCCCCCCGGCCCGGCACGTCCGCCCGCCCGGGCTCCGCCGCGCCCAGCCCGGCGGCCGCCAAGCCCGCCGAGAAGCCGGCCGCCCGGCCCGCCCAGCAGGCCCCCGCGCAGCCCCAGCAGCCGGCGGCCCGCGCCGAGCAGCCGGCCGCCCCGGAGCGTCCCGCCCCGCAGCGTCCCGCCTCGCCGGGCGCCAAGGCACCCAGCCCCGGGCCCCGCCCCGGCAACAACCCGTTCGCCACCCAGCAGGGGATGTCCCGCGGCGGGGCGCCCCGTCCGGGCTCGGCCGCGCCGCGCCCCGGCTCGGCGGCCCCCCGCCCGGGCTCGGCCGGACCCCGTCCCGGCGGGCCCCGTCCCGGCGGCCCCCGCCCGGGCAACAACCCGTTCGCCGCCCAGCAGGGCATGCGCACGGGCCGCCCGGAGCGTCCGGGCGGTCCCCGTCCCCAGGGCGCGGCCGGTCCCCGCCCGCAGGGCCAGGGCGCGGCCGGTCCGCGTCCGCAGGGCCAGGGCGGTCCCCGTCCCCAGGGCGGCCCCCGCCCCGGCGGCGCCCGTCCCAGCCCGAACATGATGCCCGGCCACACCTCCGGCGTGGCCCCGATCGGCTCCCGGCCGGCCGGCGGCGGAGCCGGCCCCCGGCGCGGCGGTCCCGGCGGCGCCGGCGGCGGCGGGTTCTCCCGTCCCGGCGGCGGTCCCGGCCGCGGCGGCCGCGGCGGCACCCAGGGCGCCTTCGGGCGCGGCGGTGCGCGCGGCAAGCAGCGCAAGTCGAAGCGGGCGAAGCGCCAGGAGCTCGAGCAGATGAAGGCCCCGTCCGTCGGCGGCGTCTCCGTGCCCCACGGCGACGGCACCACGGTCGTGCGGCTGCGCCGCGGCGCGTCCCTGACGGACTTCGCCGAGAAGATCAACGCGAACCCGGCCTCCCTCGTCACGGTGCTCATCCACCTCGGCGAGATGGCCACCCAGACGCAGTCCCTCGACGAGGACACCTTCCAGCTGCTGGGCGCCGAGCTCGGGTACCGGATCCAGGTCGTGTCCCCGGAGGACGAGGAGCGCGAGCTCTTCGAGTCCTTCGACATCGACCTGGAGGCGGAGGCCGCGGCCGAGGGCGACGACGTGCTCGAGGCGCGCCCGCCGGTCGTGACCGTCATGGGCCACGTCGACCACGGCAAGACCCGCCTGCTCGACGCGATCCGCAACACCAAGGTGATCGAGGGGGAGGCCGGCGGCATCACCCAGCACATCGGCGCCTACCAGATCGAGACCGAGGTGGACGGCCAGGAGCGGCAGATCACCTTCATCGACACCCCGGGCCACGAGGCGTTCACCGCCATGCGTGCCCGTGGTGCCCAGGTGACGGACATCGCCGTGCTCGTGGTCGCCGCGGACGACGGCGTCATGCCGCAGACGGTCGAGGCGCTCAACCACGCCCAGGCCGCTGGGGTGCCGATCGTGGTGGCGGTCAACAAGATCGACAAGCCCGAGGCGAACCCGGAGAAGATCCGCGGTCAGCTCACCGAGTACGGCCTGGTCCCGGAGGAGTACGGCGGCGACACCATGTTCGTCGACGTCTCGGCCCGCCAGAACCTGAACATCGACGACCTGCTGGACGCGATCGTGCTGACCGCGGACGGCGCGCTGGAGCTGCAGGCGAACCCCAACAAGGACGCCCGCGGTGTGGCCATCGAGGCGAACCTGGACAAGGGCCGCGGCGCGGTCTCGACCGTGCTCGTGCAGTCCGGCACGCTGCGCGTCGGCGACGCGATCGTCGCCGGCGCCGCGTACGGCCGCGTGCGCGCCATGTTCGACGAGAACGGCCAGTCGGTCGAGCAGGCCGGTCCCTCGCGGCCGGTGCAGGTGCTCGGCCTGGACTCGGTGCCCCGCGCCGGCGACACGTTCCTGTCCACCCCGGAGGAGCGCACCGCCCGCCAGATCGCCGAGAAGCGCCAGGCGGCGGACCGCAACGCGCTGCTCGCCAAGCGGCGCAAGCGGATCACGCTGGAGTCCTTCGACGAGGCCGTGGCCGCGGGCAAGATCGACACCCTCAACCTCATCATCAAGGGCGACGTGTCCGGTGCCGTCGAGGCGCTGGAGGACTCGCTGCTCAAGATCGACGTGGGCGAGGAGGTCCAGCTGCGCGTCATCCACCGCGGTGTGGGCGCGATCACCCAGAACGACGTCAACCTGGCGACCGTCGACAACGCCATCATCATCGGCTTCAACGTCCGTCCCGCCGAGCGCGTGACGGAGCTGGCCGACCGCGAGGGCGTCGAGATGAAGTTCTACTCGGTGATCTACAACGCCATCGACGACGTCGAGAGCGCGCTCAAGGGCATGCTCAAGCCGGAGTACGAGGAGGTGGAGCTCGGCACCGCCGAGATCCGCGAGGTGTACCGCTCCTCCAAGTGGGGCAACATCGCCGGTGCCTACATCACCAAGGGCACCATCCGCCGCAACTCCAAGGCCCGGCTGGTCCGGGACGGCAGCGTGGTGGCGGAGAACCTCTCGATCGACTCGCTGCGCCGGTTCAAGGACGACGCGACCGAGGTCCGCGAGGGCTACGAGTGCGGTATCGGGCTCGGGTCCTTCAACGACATCCGCGAGGGCGACCTCATCGAGACGTGGGAGATGCGCGAGAAGCCGCGCGCCTGACCCGTCCCCGGCCCCGCGACCCGCGCGCTGGGCCGCCCCGGGGGCGCGGACGGACCCGTCCGTGCCGCCGCCCCCGTCGGCGGCACCGCACCGCCGACCGACAGCACCCCCGATGAACCGAGGAGCACCCACCATGGCTGACGCAGCACGCGCCGCCCGACTCGCCGACCGGATCAAGGTGGTCGTGGCCCAGGCGCTCGAGCGCCGGGTCAAGGACCCCCGGCTCGGCTTCGTGACCATCACGGACGCCCGGGTGACCAACGACCTCCAGCACGCGACGCTGTACTACACGGTCTTCGGCACCGCGGAGGAGCAGGAGAGCACCCGTGCGGCCCTGGAGTCCGCCAAGGGCGTCCTGCGCAGCGAGGTCGGCCGCAACATCACGGCCCGCCTCACCCCGACCCTCACGTTCGTCCCGGACGAGATCCCCGTGAACGCCTCCCACCTGGAGGAGGTGCTGCGCGCCGCCAAGGAGAAGGACGCCGAGGTCGCCGCGCAGGCCGCCTCGGCCACCTGGGCGGCGGGGGAGGACCCCTACCGCAGGCCGGCCGAGGAGGACGACGAGTCCTCCCCGTCCCGCTGAGCGCGGCAGGCACCGGACCGGTGGCCCGCGCCCCGCACGACGTCCCGAGCCCGGACCCGTCCCTGCCGACGGTGTCCGGGCTCGTGGTCGTGGACAAGCCCGCCGGCTGGACCAGCCACGACGTCGTCGCCCGGATGCGCCGGCTCGCCGGCACCCGGAAGGTCGGCCACGCCGGGACCCTGGACCCCATGGCCACCGGGGTGCTCGTGGTGGGCGTGGAGAAGGCCACCCGCCTGCTGACCTGGGTGGTCGGCCAGGACAAGACCTACGAGGCCACCATCCGGCTGGGCCAGGCGACGGTGACCGACGACGCCGAGGGGGAGCTGGTCGCGGCGGCGGAGCCCGCCGCCGTGGCGGCCCTCACCGACGGGGCCGTGACCGCGGCGGTCGCCCGGCTCACCGGGGCCATCGAGCAGGTCCCCGCCAAGGTCAGCGCCATCAAGGTCGACGGCCGGCGGGCCTACGCCCGGGTGCGCGCCGGGGACGACGTGGAGCTCGCGGCCCGTCCCGTGACGGTCTCCGCCTTCGACGTGCACCGCACCACCCGGACCCACGACGACGCCGGCCGGCCCGTCCTCGACGTCGAGGCCACCGTCTCCTGCAGCACCGGCACCTACGTGCGCGCCCTGGCGCGGGACCTCGGCGAGGCCCTGGGCGTCGGCGGGCACCTCACCGCCCTGCGGCGCACCCGCGTGGGCGCCCTCACCCTCGAGCACGCCGCCACCCTGGAGCAGCTCTCGGCCGACGTCGCCGCGGGCCGCCCCCTGCCGGTGACCACCCTCGAGCAGGCCGCCGCGGGGCTGTTCCCCGTCCGCCGGCTCACGGCCGCCGAGGCCGGGGACCTCGCCGACGGGCGCCGGATCGGGCCCTCCGCCGGGGACCCGGCGGAGGGCCCCCTGGACAACGACGTCGTCACCGCCGGCCTCGCCCCGGACGGGCGGCTCGTGGCGCTGCTGCAGGACCGGGGCAACCGCGGCGCCCGCACGGCCAAGCCCGTGCTGGTCTTCCTGCCGGGGGAGCGGTTCAGCGCCGCCGAGCCGCCCGCCGCGCCGGGACGGGACCGCTGATGCTGTGGGGCTACGACGGCTGGTTCTGGGCCGCCGTGCTGCTCGGCGGTGCGTCCTTCCTGGTGTGCGCGGTGCAGGCCCTGCGGGGCCGGCGGCCCGACGACGTCACCCAGGGCTCCGTGCTGCTGCTGGAGGCCTTCCTGCTCGCCTACGCGGTGGGCTCGGTCGTGATGCACGTGCTGGGCCCCGCGCCCACCGGCTCGGCCCTCGAGTACTGGGGCTACCTGCTGACCGCGCTGCTCATCCCCGCCGGGACCTTCGTGTGGTCGTTGGTGGAGCGCTCGGCCTGGTCCAACTACGTGCTCGCCGCCGCGGGGCCGGTGGTGGTGATCATGGTCTACCGCATGAACTTCATCTGGTACTACCAGTGAGCCCCCGCCCGCCGTCCGACCCGCCCGACCAGGAGACCGCCCGATGAACCACCAGCCCGAGCCCGGCCGCACCCGGCTGCAGCAGCGCTTCGGACCCCGGGCGGGTGGCGTGCGCGCCGACCGGAAGTCCTCGGGCCTCGGCCGTCTCGTCGTGGTGGTCTACGCGGTGTTCTCCCTCTCCGCCGGGGTCCGCTCCCTGTACCAGATCCTCACCGACTTCGGCGCCGCCCCGCTGCCGTACCTGCTCTCCGCCCTCGCCGCGGCGGTGTACGTGCTGGCCACCGTGGCCCTGGCCCGGCCCGGCGCCCGCTGGTACCGCGTGGCCGTGGCGGCGGTGCTGGTCGAGCTGTGCGGGGTGCTCGGCGTGGGGCTGCTCTCGGTGCTCGCCCCCGGGCTCTTCCCCGAGGCCAGCGTGTGGTCGCACTTCGGCGAGGGCTACGGCTACGTGCCGCTGGTCCTGCCCCTGGCCGGGCTCGCGTGGCTGTGGCGCTCCCGTCCCCGGGCCGGGGCCCCGGGGGCCTGAGCACCCCGCCGGCGCCCGCCCGTCCCGAGCGCGCGCCGGGCGGGCGCCGGGCGGGCGCCGGCAGCGGGTAGGCTCGTGCGCGGGCCGGAGCGCCCCGCGCCGCACCCCTCCCGAAAGGACCACGCCCATGCCCGCACGCCCCGACGGCGCCGGAGACTACGACGTCCCCGTCCTCACCGACGGGACCGTGGTCCTGCGCCGCCTCGACGAGCGCGACGTCCCGCAGCTGGCCCGCAACTGCGCGGACCCCGCGGCCGCCGAGTTCACCACCGTGCCGCTGGGCTACACGGACGCCGACGCCCGGTGGTACGTCGAGCACTTCGTCCCCGAGGCCTGGCGCGCGGGCCGCGAGTACAACTGGGCCGCCGCCGACGCCGCGACCGACCGTCTCTACGGCACCGTGGGGTTCAACGCGCTGCGCGGCACCACCGCCGACGTCGGGCTCAACTTCGGCCCGCACGCCCGGGGCACCGGGGCCGCCGAGGCCGCCTGCCGGCTGCTGCTCGCGCACGGCTTCGAGCACCTGGGCCTGACCTATGCTTACTGGGTGGCGAAGGTCCCCAACTGGGCCAGCCGGAAGCTCGCGTGGAAGCTGGGGTTCCGCTCGCCGGTGCGCATCGACGGGTTCATGGAGCAGCGCGGCGCCTCCGTGGACGCCTGGATCCTCACCCTCGGGGCCGACGACCCCCGCGCCCCCCAGGCCGCCTGGGACGGCCCGCCCCCGCCCGGCGCGCGGCGCTGACCCCCGCCCCGCCCTGTTCCTGCCTGTCCCGATCCTGCGAGGAGAACCGTGTTCCGCTGGCGAGACCTCTCTGACGTCCCCGCGGGCTTCGGCCCGTCGGTGGTCACCCTCGGCAACTTCGACGGCGTCCACCGGGGCCACCAGCAGGTGATGTCCCAGCTCGTCAGCTCCGCCCGCGAGCGCGGCTGGGCCTCGGTCGTGGTGACGTTCGACCCGCACCCCGCCCGGGTGCACCGGCCGGACAGCCCGCCGGGGCTGATCATGGGCACCGAGGACAAGCTCGACGCCCTCGAGCAGACCGGGGCGGACGCGGTGCTCGTGCTGGCCTACACCCTGGAGTTCGCCGAGCAGACCACCGAGGAGTTCGTGCTGGGCACCCTGGTCGGGCCGCTCGGCGCCCGCTGCCTGGTGGTCGGCTCCGACACCCGCCTGGGCCGGGGCAACTCCGGCAACATCGACACGCTGCGGGAGCTGGGGGAGCGGCACGGCTTCGAGGTCCGGGTGGTCGACGACCTGCTCGACCCGCTGGACGGGGAGGACTCCCGGCACGCCCCGCCGGGCGAGCGGCGCTGCTCGTCGACGTGGATCCGCTCGTGCCTGCAGGCCGGGGACGTGCGCGCCGCCGCCCGGCTGCTCGGGCGCAACCACCGGGTGCGCGGGGAGGTGGTGCACGGGGCGGCCCGGGGGCGGGAGCTGGGCTACCCCACGGCCAACCTGGCCGCCGAGACGGCCGGGTTCGTCCCCGCGGACGGCGTCTACGCCGGCTGGCTGGTCGACGCCCACGGCACCCGCTGGCCCACCGCGATCTCCGTGGGCTCCAACCCCACGTTCGAGAACGTCCCGCGGCAGGTGGAGGCCCACGTCATCGACCGCCCCGCGGAGCGGGTCGAGGACTTCGACCTCTACGGCCAGGACGTGGTCGTCGAGTTCGTGGAGCGGCTGCGCGGGATGGTCGCCTACGAGGGCGTCGACAAGCTCGTGGCGCAGATGGACGAGGACGTGGCCCGCACCCGCCGGATCCTGGCCGCCGAGGGCTGAGCCCCCGGCGGCACCGCGCTACATCTCCTCGTGGGTGTTCGGGTCGAAGCCCGAGCCGCTGATCCCGGTGTGCAGCATCTGCAGCCGCTGCATCTGCTCCTCGTCGAGCTCCCAGTCGAGGACGTCCAGGTTCTCGGCCATCCGCCGGGTGTCGGAGGTCTTCGGGATCGGCACGGTCCGGGACTGCAGGTGCCAGCGCAGCACGACCTGCGCCGGGGTGCGCCCGGTCCGGCGGGCGATCCGCGCGATCCACTCGTGCTGGAGGAGGTCCGTCTTGCGGCCCAGCGGGGACCACGCCTGGGTGACGATGCGGTGCTCCTCGTGGAACTCCCGCAGCCGATCCTGCTGGTACTGCGGGTGCAGCTCGACCTGGTTCACCGCCGGGGTCGCCCCGGTCTCCGCCACGAGGCGGCGGATGTGCGCCGGGGTGAAGTTGGACACCCCCACCGAGCGGACGAGGCCCTCCTCCTGCAGCTCCAGCATGGTCCGCCACGTCTCCACGTAGCGGTCCACCGACGGGTTCGGCCAGTGGATGAGGTAGAGGTCCACGTGGTCGGTGCCCAGCCGCCGCAGGGACCCGTCGAGGGAGCGGCGCACGGCGTCGGTGCCGTGGTCCCGGCCCGGCAGCTTGGTGGTCAGGAACAGCTCGTCGCGGGGGACGCCGGAGGCGGCGACCCCGCGGCCCACCCCGGTCTCGTTGCCGTAGTTCATGGCCGTGTCGACCATCCGGTAGCCGAGCATCAGCGCCTCGGCGACGTTCGCCTCCGCCTCGGCGTCGTCCATGGGGTAGGTCCCCAGGCCGATCACGGGGATCCGCCGGCCGTCCCGCATGGTGTGCGTGCGGCCGGCGGGCTCGGGGCCCCGGCCCTCGTGGGTGTCCTTGCTCACGGGCTGCTCCTGTGTTCCGTGCCCGGGCGCGGGTGCGCGCCGGGCCCTGGTCGTGGTGTCCCTCCCATCTTGGCCCACGGCCCCGGGAGCACCCAGCCCAGCGCGCCGCGGGCCGCCGCGCTGGGGCGATCTGCGCGCGTCCGGTAGACTTGAGGGCGGTCCGACTGCAGTCCGTGGTTGTCGGGCCCCCGGGAGCTCCCGGGACCCGGCGGCGAACCCGCCGCCCGGGCCGCACGGTACTGACTCGAACGGAGTTACACGTGGCACTCGACGCCGCCGTCAAGCAGCAGATCATCCAGGACTTCGCCACCCACGAGGGCGACACCGGTTCGCCCGAGGTGCAGATCGCGGTCCTGACCCGCCGGATCGCCGATCTGACGGAGCACCTGAAGCAGCACAAGCACGACCACCACACCCGCCGCGGCCTGATGGCCCTGGTCGGTCGCCGCCGCCGCATGCTGACCTACCTGCACGACACCGACATCACGCGCTACCGCACGCTCATCGAGCGCCTCGGCCTGCGCCGCTAGGCGGCCCCCGGCGGCGCCCGCCCGGTCCCCGGGCGGGCGCCGCCGAGCACCACCCCGTCCGCCCCGGACGGGTGAGCAGCACCGCACACAGCACCACCACCGAACCCCAGACGGGGCCGCCGCGCCGATCATTCGCGGTCCTCGGTAGTGATCTCCGGAAACCGGACGGCCCCTCGGGGCCCCGGCGGTCCGTGGATCTCGATCGAAGACCGGGTGGCGCGCGGACCGCCCCGCCGACACGAAACGGAGGTGACCCTTGGAGGGTCCCGAGATCCAGTACGCCGAAGCCGTCATCGACAACGGCTCCTACGGAAAGCGCGTCGTGCGCTTCGAGACCGGCCGCCTCGCCAAGCAGGCCGCCGGCTCCACCCTCGTCTCCATCGACGAGGACACCACCATGCTCTCGGCCACCACGGTGGGCAAGTCCCCCCGCGAGGGCTTCGACTTCTTCCCCCTGACGGTCGACGTCGAGGAGCGCATGTACGCCGCCGGGCGCATCCCCGGCTCGTTCTTCCGCCGCGAGGGCCGCCCCTCCACGGACGCGATCCTCACCTGCCGCCTCATCGACCGCCCGCTGCGCCCGGCCTTCGGCAAGGGCATCCGCAACGAGGTCCAGGTCGTCGTGACGATCCTGTCCATCAACCCGGACGAGATCTACAACACCGTGGCGATCAACGCCGCGTCCATGTCCACCACCCTGTCCGGCATGCCCTTCCAGGGCCCGGTCGGCGGCGTGCGCATGGCCCTGATGGCCGGGGAGAACGGCCAGCACCAGTGGGTGGCCTTCCCGAAGCACTCCCAGCTCGAGAACGCCGTGTTCGACATGGCCGTGGCCGGGCGGGTCGTCACCGGCAGGGACGGCACCGAGGACGTCGCGATCATGATGGTCGAGGCCGAGGCCACCGACAACTCCTGGACCCTGATCAAGGACAACGGCGCCGTGGCCCCCACGGAGGAGCTCGTGGCCCAGGGCCTCGAGGCCGCCAAGCCCGCGATCAAGGCCCTGTGCGACGCCCAGGCCGACCTCAAGGCCCGCGCCGGCAAGCCCGCCCTGGAGCTGCCGCGCTTCGGCGGCTTCGGCGACGACGTCAAGGAGGCCGTGGCGGCCGCCGTCGGCACCCGGCTCGCCGAGGTCTACTCGATCCCCGGCAAGCAGGAGCGCGAGGCCGCGACCGACGAGCTCCACCGGTCGACCCTGGCGGAGCTGACCGGGGAGGGCAAGCCCTTCGCGGACCGCAAGGACGAGGTCAACGGCGCCTACCAGGCCCTGACCAAGCAGACCGTGCGCCAGCGGATCCTCACCGAGCAGGTGCGCATCGACGGCCGCGGCCTGACGGACATCCGCCAGCTCACCGCCGAGGTGGAGGTCCTGCCCCGGGTGCACGGCTCGGCGATCTTCGAGCGCGGCGAGACCCAGATCATGGGCGTCACCACGCTGAACATGCTCAAGATGGAGCAGCAGATCGACTCGCTGTCCCCGGTCAAGCACAAGCGCTACGTGCACCACTACAACTTCCCGCCCTACTCCACCGGCGAGACCGGCCGCGTGGGCTCCCCGAAGCGCCGCGAGATCGGCCACGGGGCGCTGGCCGAGCGGGCCATCACCCCGGTGCTGCCCTCCCGCGAGGAGTTCCCCTACGCCATCCGCCAGGTCTCGGAGGCGCTGGGCTCCAACGGCTCCACGTCGATGGGCTCCGTGTGCGCCTCGACCCTGTCGCTGCTCAACGCCGGCGTGCCGCTGCGCGCCCCGGTGGCCGGCATCGCCATGGGCCTGGTCTCGGACGAGGTGGACGGGGAGACCCGCTACGCCGCGCTGACCGACATCCTGGGCGCGGAGGACGCGCTGGGTGACATGGACTTCAAGGTCGCCGGCACCGCCGAGTTCGTGACCGCCATCCAGCTCGACACCAAGCTGGACGGCATCCCCTCCTCCGTCCTGGACGCGGCCCTGACCCAGGCCCGCGAGGCCCGGCTGCACATCCTCGGGGTGCTCAACGCCGCCATCGACCGGCCGGACGAGATGAGCGAGTTCGCCCCGCGCGTGATCTCCGTGACGGTGCCCGTCTCCAAGATCGGCGAGGTCATCGGCCCCAAGGGCAAGATGATCAACCAGATCCAGGAGGACACCGGCACCGACATCTCGATCGAGGACGACGGCACCGTCTACATCGGCGCCACCGACGGCCCCTCGGCCGAGGCGGCCCGCGCGGCGATCAACGCGATCGCCAACCCGCAGGTCCCGGAGGTCGGCGAGCGCTACCTGGGCACCGTGGTCAAGACCACGACCTTCGGCGCCTTCGTCTCCCTGACCCCGGGCAAGGACGGCCTGCTGCACATCTCGGAGCTGCGCAAGCTCAACGAGGGCAAGCGCGTCACCGACGTCGAGGACGTCCTCGGCGTGGGCCAGAAGGTCCAGGTGGAGATCACCAAGGTCGACGACCGCGGCAAGCTCTCGCTGGCCCCGGTGGTCGCGGAGGAGCCCAACGTCTTCCCCGAGGACGACGGCGCCTCCGAGGTCTGAGCCGGGTCCCTCCCGCGCGCAGCAGAGCACGAGCACAGAAAGCAGCACAACTGGATGACGGCAGTCGATCTGCCGCTGGAGGCGGGCGACCGCGGCCCGGGGACCACCCCGGGCCCGGGAGCCCGCCTCTCGGCGGTCCTGAGCAGTTCACCGACCACCACCGCCGAGGCGCTGACCGCCGCGGCCGGGGGGTTCACGCACACCCTGCACGAGGGCGAGGGCGGCAACGTGGTGCGGCGCACCGTGCTGCCGTGCGGCACCCGCGTGCTCACCGAGCGGATGCCGGCCCAGCGCGCCGTGACGGTCGGCTTCTGGGTGGGCGTCGGCTCCCGCGACGAGCAGCCGGGGCGGCTGGGCTCCACCCACTTCCTGGAGCACCTGCTGTTCAAGGGCACCACGCGGCGCTCGGCGCTGCAGATCGCCGAGGCCTTCGACGAGGTGGGCGGGGAGTCCAACGCGGCCACGGCCAAGGAGCACACCTGCTACTACGCCCGGGTGCTCGCCGAGGACCTGCCGATGTCCATCGACGTCATCACGGACATGGTGACCTCGGCCGTCCTGGACCCGGAGGAGCTCGAGCGGGAACGGGGGGTGATCCTCGAGGAGCTGGCCATGGACAAGGACGACCCCGAGGACGTCGCCTTCGAGGAGTTCACCCAGCGGGTGCTGGGCGAGCACCCGCTGGGCCGGCCGATCGGCGGGACGCCGGAGGAGATCCTGGCCGTGCCCCGCGACGCGGTGCTCGAGCACTACCGGCGGCACTACCGGCCGGAGGGCCTCGTGGTGACGGCCGCCGGCGGGCTGGAGCACGACCTGGTCGTGGCCCTCGTCGCGGAGGCCCTCGGCCGGGCCGGCTGGGACCCGTCCGCCCCGGCCGCCCCGGTGGCCCGGCGCGAGCGCACCCCCGCCCCGCTGGCCCCCGCGTGGGGCGAGCACTTCCTGGAGCGGCCCGTGGAGCAGACCAACGTGCTCGTGGGCCGGCCCGGGATCGTGGCCGGCGACGAGCGCCGCTTCGCCATGACCGTGCTCAACGCCGCCCTGGGCGGGGGGATGTCCTCCCGCCTGTTCCAGGAGATCCGCGAGAAGCGCGGGCTGGCCTACAGCACGTTCTCCTTCACGGGGGCGTACTCGGACGCGGGCTACTTCGGGATGTACGCCGGGTGCCTGCCGGCGCGCACCGACGAGGTCGTGGCCCTGATGACCGGCGAGCTCGAGACCCTCGCCGCGGACGGGATCGGTGCCGACGAGCTGCGCAAGGTGGTCGGCCAGCTCGGCGGCGGCACCGTGCTCGCCCTGGAGGACACCGGCTCGCGGATGTCGCGGCTGGGCTCGGCGGAGCTGAAGTCGGGGGAGTTCCTCGACATCGACGAGTCGCTGGACCGGGTGCGCTCCGTGACCCCGGAGCAGGTCCGGGAGCTCGCCGGGTGGCTCGCCGAGGGCCCGGTCGTCACCACCATCGTGGCGCCCTCCCGCCGCTGACCGCCGTCCCCGCACCCCTGTGACCTAGAGTTGGAGCCATGACCGACAGCACCGCCCCCGTGACCACCGACGCCGCGGCGTCCGCCCCCGCCGAGGTGCGGGTCGCCGTGCTCGGCGCCCGCGGCCGGATGGGCAGCGAGGCCGTGCAGGCGGTGCGCCGCGCCGAGGGCCTGCAGCTCGTGGCCGAGCTCGGCCGGGAGGACTCCCTGCAGGCCCTCGTCGCCGCCGGCGCCGAGGTGGTGGTCGACCTCACGGTGCCCTCCGCCACGGAGGCCAACGTCCGCTTCGCCGTGGAGCACGGCATCCACTGCGTGGTGGGCACCACCGGCTGGGACGCCGAGCGGCTGGAGCGGCTCGAGGAGCTCCTGGCCGCCCACCCCGGGGTGGGCGTGCTGATCGCCCCCAACTTCTCGGTCGGGGCGGTGCTGGCCATGCGCTTCTCCGCCCAGGCCGCGCGGTTCTTCGAGTCGGTGGAGATCGTCGAGCTGCACCACCCGGACAAGGTCGACGCCCCCTCCGGCACCGCCGCGCGCACCGCGGCCCTCGTCGGCGAGGCGCGGCGGGCCGCCGGGGTGGCGCCGTCGCCCGACGCCACCGAGCACGACCCGGCCGGCGCGCGCGGGGCGCTCGTCGACGACGTCCGGGTGCACTCCGTACGCCTGCGCGGCCTGGTGGCCCACCAGGAGACGCTGCTGGGCGGCGTCGGGGAGCAGCTGACCATCCGGCACGACTCCTTCGACCGGATCTCCTTCATGACCGGCGTGGTCCTCGGCGTGCGCCGGGTCGGCGCCCACCCCGGTCTCACGCACGGCCTCGAGAGCTACCTCGACCTGGAGCTGTGACCCGATGGGCTCGTTGCGCGTCTGGGGCTGGCTGCTGCTCGCGGCGGGCGCCCTGACCCTGTGGCTGCTGCCGCTCCCGGACGGCTCGAAGCTGTGGATCCTCGCGGTGCTCGTCTTCGCCGGCGTCTTCACGCTGCTGGAGTCCACCAGCCGGGCCAAGGCGCTGGCCGCGGCCATGACCGCCCTGCTCGTCGTCTATCTCGCCCTGAGCCTGCACCGCGCGGCCCTGCTGCTGGCCACCGAGGGGTGGATCCCCAAGGCCTTCGGCCTCGCCCTGCTGGTGCTGCCGGCCGTGGGCGTGTGGGCGCTGGTGCGCGAGGTGCTCTTCGGCGTCCGCACCGAGCAGCTCGGCCGCATCCTGGAGGCCGAGGGCGGGCTGCCCGCGGACGACCTGCCGCGCACCCCGGGCGGCCGGATCGTGCGCGAGGCCGCCGACGAGCGGTTCCACGTCCACCGGGCGCGGACCGAGGAGGACCCCGGGGACTGGCGCAACTGGTACCGGCTCTCCCTGGCCTACGCCGCCGCCGGGGACCGCCGCCGCGCCCGCTCCGCGATGCGCGACGCCGTGGCCCTGTCCCGCGGGCGCCCGGCCCGCAACGTGGAGGCCTCCGGCCCGGCCGGCGACGGCCGGGACTGAGCGGTGGCCGCCGCGACCCGCACCGCCGGCGGCCCCTCGGCCGGCCGCCCCGGCGCGGGCCCGGGTCCGGAGGCGGTAGCCTGGGGCCCATGACTGACTTCGCCGCGTCCTCCGCCGCCGACCGCCCCGCCACCCCGGACGAGCCCCTGTTCGGGACGCTGCTCACCGCGATGATCACCGTCTTCGCCGAGGACGGCTCCGTGGACCTGGAGGGCACCGCGGCCGAGGCCGAGCGCCTCGTGGACGGGGGCTGCGACGGCCTGGTGGTCTGCGGGACCACGGGCGAGTACTCGACCATGACCGACGACGAGAACCTCTCCGTGTTCCGCGCGGTCAAGGACGCCGTGGGCTCCCGGGTGCCGCTGCTGGCCGGCACCGGCTCCAACGACACCGAGCACTCCCGCTACCTCTCCCGCGCGGCCGAGAAGATCGGCATGGACGGGCTGCTCATCGTCACCCCGTACTACAACAAGCCCACCCAGGCCGGCGTCGAGGCGCACTTCCGCAGCCTCGCCGACTCCGTGGACCTGCCGATCATGCTCTACGACATCCCCGGCCGCGCCGGCATCCCCATCGCCACCGAGACCCTGATCTCCCTCGCGGGCCACCCCAACATCGTGGCCGTCAAGGACGCCAAGGCGGACCTGTTCGCCGCCACCCGGGTGCTGGCCGAGACCGACCTGCTCTACTACTCCGGCGACGACGGGCTGACCCTGCCGTGGATGTCGCTCGGCGCCGCCGGCCTGGTGGGCGTCACCACCCACGTGGCCACCGCCGAGTACCGCCGGCTCGTCGACGCCGTGCGCGCCGGGGACCTCGGCACCGCCCAGCGCATCAACCGGGACCTCGAGCCCGTGGTCCGCGCCACCATGACCCGCGCCCCCGGCGCCGTGGCGGCCAAGACGATCCTCATGTGGCAGGGCAAGCTGCCGCACAACACCGTGCGGCTCCCGCACGTCCCACCCACGGAGGCCGAGGCCGCCCTGATCCGCGCGGATCTGGAGGGCTCGATCCTCTCCGGCACCCTCGAATGACGAAAGACGCACATGACCCAGTGGCACACTGACCTCTCCGCTCCTCCCGCCCTCGCCCAGGACACGCTGCGCGTCGTCCCGCTGGGCGGGCTGGGCGAAGTCGGCAGAAACATGACGGTGTTCGAGATCAACGGGCAGCTGCTCGTGATCGACTGCGGGGTCCTCTTCCCCGAGGAGACCCAGCCCGGCGTGGACCTGATCCTCCCGGACATCAACCACATCATCGACCGGCTCGACGACGTCGTGGCCGTGGTGCTCACGCACGGGCACGAGGACCACATCGGCGCCGTGCCCTACCTGCTCCGGCGCCGCCCGGACATCCCCGTCATCGGCTCCCAGCTCACGCTCGCGCTGATCGAGGCGAAGCTGCAGGAGCACCGCATCAAGCCCTACACCATGGCGGTGCGGGAGGGGCAGGTCGAACGGCTCGGCGAGTTCGAGGTCGAGTTCGTGGCCGTGAACCACTCCATCCCCGACGCGCTGGCCGTGTTCCTGCGCACCCGGGCCGGCACCGTGCTGCACACCGGCGACTTCAAGATGGACCAGCTGCCCCTCGACGGCCGGATCACCGACCTGCGCCACTTCGCCCGGCTCGGCGAGGAGGGCGTGGACCTGTTCCTCACCGACTCCACCAACGCCGAGGTCCCCGGCTTCACCCCCACGGAGAAGCACATCGGCCCGGTGCTGGCCGACGTGATCGGCCGGGCCCCCAAGCGGGTGGTCGTGGCGTCCTTCTCCTCCCACGTCCACCGGGTGCAGCAGGTGCTCGACGCGGCCGCCGAGCACGGGCGCAAGGTCGTCTTCATGGGCCGCTCCATGGTGCGCAACATGACCATCGCCGAGAAGCTCGGCTACCTCGAGGTGCCGCCGAACACCCTGGTCGACCAGAAGAGGATCGACGACCACGCCGACTCCCAGCTGGTCATCATGTGCACCGGCTCGCAGGGCGAGCCGATGGCCGCGCTGTCGCGGATGGCCAACGGGGACCACAAGGTCCAGCTCACCGAGGGGGACACCGTGATCCTGGCGTCCTCGCTGATCCCGGGCAACGAGAACTCCGTGTTCCGGATCATCAACGGGCTCATGCGCCTGGGCGCGAACGTGGTGCACAAGAGCAACGCCAAGGTCCACGTCTCCGGGCACGCCGCCGCCGGGGAGCTGCTGTACTGCTACAACATCATCGAGCCCGAGTACGTGATGCCGGTGCATGGCGAGGTCCGCCACCTCATCGCCAACGGCAAGCTCGCCGAGGAGACCGGCGTCCCGACCGACCACGTGCTGCTGGCGGAGAACGGCACCGTGGTGGACATGGCCGCCGGCCGCGCCCGGATCACCGGGCAGGTCGAGTGCGGGGACGTCTACGTGGACGGCTCCTCCGTGGGCACCATCACCGACGCCGACCTCAAGGACCGCCTGGTGCTGGCCGAGGAGGGCTTCATCTCCGTGATCACCGTGGTCAACCGCGACACCGGCAAGGTCGTCTCCGGCCCCGACGTGCACGCGCGGGGCGTGGCGGAGGACGACGAGGTCTTCGAGGACATCAAGCCGAGGATCACCGCCGCCCTCGAGGACGCGATCAACCACTCCGGCAAAAACCACACCACCCAGCAGCTCCAGCAGGTGGTCCGCCGCACGATCGGCTCCTGGGTCAGCCGCAAGCTGCGCCGCAAACCCATGATCGTCCCGGTGGTCATCGAGGCCTGAGCGCCCGCCGTCCTCCGCCCGTGCGGCACCGCGGGCGGGGGGAGGCCGTGGTCTACCCTGGGAGCATGGCGACTCGTACTTCCCCTGCCCGCAAGGGCGCCTCGACGTCGCGTGGCAAGAACAGCACGTCTTCCGCGCGGTCGTCGGGAACCAACCGGAAATCCCCCTCCCGTCCCGCCACCGCGGCGCGGGGCTCCTCGGCGCGGGCGGCCGACGGCTCGCCGGGCGCGCTGCACGGCCTCGGCGCCGCCCTGCTGTGGTGCGCCCACGTGGTGGGGGGCGCCTGGACGGCCGTCGCCCACGTGGTCGGCGGCGCGGTGCGCCGGATGGGCACGCTGCGCACCGACGTGCCCGCCGAGCGCCTCCGGGACGGCGGGGCGCTGTTCCTGCTGCTGCTGGGGCTGCTCAGCGCCGCCGTCGAGTGGTGGAACCTGCCGGCCGCCCCGGCCGCGTGGATCGCCCTGCCCGCCGCCGTGGTGCACCAGGTGCTCGCCGGCACCTTCGGCTGGATGGCCCTGGTCCTGCCCCTGCCGCTCACGGGCTTCGCCCTGCGCCGCTTCCGGCACCCGGAGGAGACCTCCGCCAACAACCGGATCGCCATCGGCCTCGGCGCCGCCGTGGTGGCCGGCTCGGGCCTGGCCCACCTGTTCCTGGGCCGCCCCTCGATGAGCGACGGCCGGGACGCCCTGGGCACCGCCGGGGGCACCGTCGGCTTCCTCGCCGCCGACCCGCTCAGCGCCCTCGTCACCCCGGTCGGGGCCGGCGCGGTGTTCGTCGCCGTGCTGTTCCTGTCCGTGCTCGTGATCACCGCCACCCCCGTGAACCTCATCGGGCACCGGCTGCAGCAGGGCTACTGGCGGCTGATGGGCCAGGACGGGCCCGTGTCCGCGACCGACCTGTCCTCCGAGCGCCACGACCGCTCCTACCTCGACGAGCACCATGCGCGCGCCGAGGCCGGCAAGACCCGGCGGCAGAAGCGCCGCGAGCGCAAGGAGGCCGAGGCCGAGCGGCGCGCCCTCGACGGCTACCGCGGCGACGAGGCCTTCGAGCGGGCCGTGGTGGACCAGGAGCAGTCCGCGGCCGGAGCGCCCACCCGCGTGTTCGACGTCGACTCCGCCCGCGCCGCCCGGCGGAAGGCCGCCGCCGGCAGCCCGGACCCGGCCGCCGCCGGCACCGCGGAGCCGGCCGGGGCACCGGCCGCCGCCGAGCCGGCGCCGCAGCCGCCGGCCGGCCCGCGCCCGGGGCAGAAGCGCCCCACCCAGGAGCAGCGCGCCGCCACGCAGCTGCGCCGGGAGCAGGGCCTCGAGCCGGCCGCGGACACGGCCGCCGGCTCCGGCTCCCCGGCGCTCGAGGACGTCGCCGCCGCACCGGCGGGCTCGACCTCCGTCACCGCCCGCACGCACACCCCCGAGGCCCCCATCCCGGCCCGGGCGGAGCAGCTCAAGCTCGAGGGGGACATCGCCTACTCCCTGCCCACGCCCGGGGCGCTCGTGCAGGGCCCCCCGCCCAAGGAGCGCTCGGAGGCCAACGACGCCGTGGTCGCCGCCCTGACCAGCGTCCTGGAGCAGTTCAACGTGGACGCCGTCGTCACGGGCTTCTCCCGCGGGCCCACCGTCACCCGGTACGAGATCGAGCTGGGCGCCGGCACGAAGGTCGAGCGGGTCACGGCGCTGTCGAAGAACATCGCCTACGCCGTCGCCTCCGCCGACGTGCGCATCCTCTCGCCGATCCCGGGCCGCTCCGCGATCGGGATCGAGATCCCCAACACCGACCGCGAGACGGTGTCCCTCGGCGACGTCCTGCGCTCGCACAACGCCCGCAAGACCGAGCACCCCATGGTGATGGGCGTCGGCAAGGACGTGGAGGGCGGCTACGTGGTGGCCAACCTCGCGAAGATGCCGCACCTGCTCGTGGCCGGCGCCACCGGCGCGGGCAAGTCGAGCTTCGTGAACTCGATGATCGTCTCCCTGCTGATGCGCGCCACCCCCGACGAGGTGCGGATGGTCATGGTCGACCCCAAGCGCGTCGAGCTCACCGCCTACGAGGGCGTCCCGCACCTGATCACCCCCATCATCACCAACCCCAAGAAGGCCGCCGAGGCGCTGCAGTGGGTGGTGCGGGAGATGGACGCCCGCTACGACGACCTCTCCCACTACGGCTACAAGCACGTCGACGACTTCAACAAGGCCGTGCGCAACGGCAAGGTCCAGCCCGAGCCCGGCTCCAAGCGGGTGATCCGGCCATACCCGTACCTGCTCGTGATCGTGGACGAGCTCGCCGACCTCATGATGGTCGCCCCGCGCGACGTCGAGGACGCGATCGTGCGCATCACCCAGCTCGCCCGCGCGGCCGGGATCCACCTGGTGCTCGCGACCCAGCGGCCCTCCGTGGACGTGGTCACCGGCCTGATCAAGGCCAACGTGCCCTCCCGGATGGCGTTCGCCACGTCCTCGGTCACCGACTCCCGGGTGGTCCTGGACCAGCCCGGCGCCGAGAAGCTCATCGGCCAGGGCGACGCCCTCTTCCTGCCCATGGGCGCCTCCAAGCCCATGCGCGTGCAGGGCGCGTGGGTCTCCGAGTCGGAGATCCACGAGGTCGTCGACCACGTCAAGGGCCAGATGCGCGCCCACTACCGGGACGACGTCGTGCAGGAGGCCCCCAAGAAGGCCATCGACGAGGACATCGGGGACGACCTCGACGTGCTCCTGCAGGCTACCGAGCTCGTGGTGACCACGCAGTTCGGCTCCACCTCCATGCTGCAGCGCAAGCTGCGGGTGGGCTTCGCCAAGGCCGGCCGGCTCATGGACCTGCTGGAGTCCCGGGGCGTCGTCGGGCCCTCCGAGGGGTCCAAGGCCCGCGACGTGCTCGTCAAGCCCGACGACCTCGCCGCGACCCTGGCCGTGCTCCGCGGCGAGGAGCCGCCGGCGCCGGCCGGCGGGACCGGTGGCTCCGTCGACTACGGGGAGGACCCGGTCGAGGCGTCGCTGGCCGCCACCGCGGTCGACCACCACGACGGCGCCGAGGACCCCGAGGGCTCCGAGGACGCCTGGCAGCTCACCGGCCGCTGAGCCCGCACCGACCACCACCACCAGGAAGCGAGCACCCGATGAGCCCCGCGGACCCGGCCTCCAACCTCAACCTGCCCAATGCGCTCACCGCCCTGCGCATCGTGCTGGTGCCCTTCTTCGTCTGGTTCCTGTGGGCGGGCGGCACCCAGGGCGAGGACTCCGCGGCCATGCGGTGGGCCGCCCTCGCGGTGTTCGCCGTGGCCATGTACACCGACAAGCTCGACGGCGACATCGCCCGGGCCCGCGGGCTGATCACCAGCTTCGGCAAGATCGCCGATCCGATCGCGGACAAGCTGCTGACCGGGGCCGCCTTCGTGGTGCTCTCGATGCTGGGGGAGCTGTGGTGGTGGGTCACCGTGGTGATCCTGGTGCGCGAGTGGGGCATCACGGTCCTGCGCTTCGTCGTCATCCGCTACGGGGTGATGGCCGCCTCCAAGGGCGGGAAGCTCAAGACGGTCCTGCAGACCGCCGCCCTGCTGCTGCTGCTCCTGCCCCTGGCCCCGCTGGTGGGCGCCTGGTGGCCGTGGCTGGGCTGGACCGTCATGGGCGCCGCCCTGGTGGTCACGGTCGTGACCGGCGTGGACTACGTGGTCAAGGCCGTGCAGCTGCGCCGCCGCTCGCCGGCCGGGCGGAACCCGGCGTGAGCGGCCCGCGGCCGGCCGCCGGGGCGCTCGTGGAAGCGGCCGTGCGGCGGGGGCTGACGATCGGCACCGCGGAGTCTCTGACCGGAGGCGCCCTGGCCGCCGCCGTGGTGGACGTCCCCGGGGCCTCCGGCTGCTTCGAGGGCGCGGTCGTGTCCTACTCCAACCGGGTCAAGACCGAGGTACTCGGCGTCCCGGCGGCGCTGCTGGCCGAGCGCGGCTCGGTGGACCCCGAGGTCGCGGCGGCGATGGCCCGGGGCGCCCGCCGGGTGCTCGGCACGGACTGGGCCGTGGCCACTACCGGCGTGGCCGGCCCGGAGCCGCACGACGGCCGCCCGGTGGGCACGGTCTACCTCGGCCTGGCCGGCCCCCGGGGCGCGACCGCCGTGGAGCTGCGCGCCACGGGAGACCGCGCGGCCATCCGGGCGGCCACCGTGGCCGCGGCCCTGGAGCGGCTGACCGCCGCCATCGTGCTCCCAGACAACTCCCAGTGAAAAAGTCCGGTCGGCGGGGAAGAATGGAACCGTCAGCGTGGTTAGCAATGATCGCAGGCTCGAGTTGAGCCGCTCGAAGTCAAGTTGTCGACCGGCCGGCGCCGGGGACACCGTCCGCAGCAGGCGGTGACACTGCCGCACACATGAGGAGACAAGCGATTCACATGACGAAGCAACCCGTGTCCGTCAATGGCGTCGTCCGTTGGAAGGACGTGGGCCTGGACGAGCGCAGCGGTACCGAGACGAAGGACATGAAGATGGGTGTACTCCGCCAGGAGATCGGTGAGGTTCTCCGCAACGTCCGTCAGCGTCAGGGGCGCACCCTCCGGGAGGTCTCCCACAGCGCCCGTGTCTCCCTCGGCTACCTGAGCGAGGTGGAGCGCGGGCAGAAGGAGGCCTCCTCGGAGCTGCTCGCCTCGATCTGCGCCGCCCTCGACATCCCGATGTCCCAGATGCTGCGCGAGGTCGCCGACCGGCTGGCCTACGCCGAGGGCCTCCTGGTCCCGGACACGGTGCCCAGCGACCTGACCGAGCAGTACTCGCGGGAGTTCGGGCGCGTCAACGGCGGCGAGGCCGCCGCGGCCGGCGCCCGCTGAGCACCCCGGGCGGCACCCCGCCCACCACGACGTCCCGGAGGGCTCGTCGGTCCCAGGACCGCCGGGCCCTCCGGCACGTGACCCGCCGCCGGCGCCCCGACCGGGCGCGGCACGACCACGCACTGCGGACCGGCAGGCCGCAGCACGACCGAGGAGGACGCGCATGAGGCTCAGCAGCTTCTGGGAGCTGATGGCCGACGAGTTCGGGGCGGGCTACAGCAAGGTCCTGGCCCGGGACCTCGTGCTCGGGGAGCTCGGTCACCGCACGGCCGCGGAGGCCATCGAGGACGGGGAGGACCCGCGCGCCGTGTGGTTCGCCCTGTGCCGGGCGCAGGACGTGCCGGAGTCGCGCTGGTGGGGCGCGGACCGGCCTCCGCGCGGCTGACCGGGCCCGTCCCGGCGCGCCCGTGGACCCCGGGGGAGTTCGAAGGTATATTCGACACCGCAGCGCGGACTGCACAGTGCGCTCCCGCCCGGGCCGCCGTCCGACGGGCGTCCCCAGCCCCGGTGCCGAGGCCTTAGGGTGTCCGACCGCGGCGATACCGTGGACCACGAAACGACCCGCAAGAACGGTTCCGGCCGCACCGGCGGAACCCCCCGACCACGAGGTGAACCATGGCAGCCAAGGGCAACAAACAGAGCGCCGACCAGCAGTTCGGCAGCGACCGCGAGAAGGCTCTCGAGACCGTCCTCGCGCAGATCGACAAGAACTACGGCAAGGGCTCGGTGATGCGCCTGGGCGACCGCCCGGCGACCAAGATCGAGACCATCCCCACCGGCTCCATCGCGATGGACGTCGCTCTGGGCATCGGGGGGTTCCCGCGCGGGCGCGTCGTGGAGATCTACGGCCCGGAGTCCTCCGGCAAGACCACCGTGGCGCTGCACGCGGTGGCCAACGTGCAGAAGGCCGGCGGGATCGCCGCGTTCATCGACGCCGAGCACGCCCTGGACCCCGCCTACGCCGAGAAGCTGGGCGTGGACACCGACAGCCTGCTCGTCTCGCAGCCGGACACCGGTGAGCAGGCCCTCGAGATCATGGACATGCTGGTGGGCTCCGGGTCCATCGACATCATCGTGATCGACTCGGTGGCGGCCCTGGTCCCCAAGGCCGAGATCGAGGGGGAGATGGGCGACAGCCACGTCGGTCTGCAGGCCCGGCTCATGAGCCAGGCGCTGCGCAAGATCACCGGGCGGCTCTCCCACTCCAACACCACCGCGATCTTCATCAACCAGCTGCGCGAGAAGATCGGCGTGTTCTTCGGCAGCCCCGAGACCACCACCGGTGGCAAGGCGCTGAAGTTCTACGCCTCGGTGCGCGTGGACGTGCGCCGCATCGAGACGCTCAAGGACGGGGCGAACCCGGTGGGCAACCGCACCCGCGCCAAGATCGTCAAGAACAAGATGGCCCCGCCCTTCAAGCAGGCCGAGTTCGACATCCTCTACGGGGAGGGCATCTCCACCCAGGGCGGGCTCATCGACATGGGCGTGGAGCACGGGATCGTCAAGAAGTCCGGGGCGTGGTTCACCTACGAGGGCGACCAGCTCGGGCAGGGCAAGGAGAACGCCCGGCGGTTCCTCAAGGACAACCCGGAGCTGGCGGAGGAGATCGAGCGCCGGATCCTGGTCAAGCTTGGGATCGTGGCCGAGCCCGAGAGCGCCGCGGAGGCCGAGGAGGAGTCGCCGGTCGCCGGCCTGCCCTCCGAGGTCGGCGGCCCGGCCTTCTGAGCGGGTCCGTGACCGAGAGCCCCTACGCACGCCGGCGCCGCCGGTCCTCCGCCCGCCACCGCGGGCCGGATGGCCCGGCGGCGTCGGCGTCCGCCGCCCAGGACCCCGAGCCCGACCCGCGGGAGGTGGCACGAGCGATCGTGCTGCGCCAGCTCACGGCCTCGGCCAAGAGCCGCAAGCAGCTCGAGGACAAGCTCGCCGACCGCGGCGTCCCCGAGGACGTGGCCCGGGAGGTCCTGGACCGTTTCGAGGAGGTCAACCTCGTCGACGACGCCCAGTACGCGGAGCTCTACGTCCGCTCCCGCGCCGGCTCCCGCAAACTGGCCCGTTCCGCGATCCGCCGGGAACTGGCCACCCGCGGCGTCTCCGGCGAGCTCGCCGAGGCGGCGCTCGAGCAGCGCACCGACGAGGACGAGCGGGCCGACGCCGCCGAGCTGGTGCGCCGGAAGCTGCCGGCGGGACCGGAGCTCGCGGACCGCACCCAGCGGGACCGGGCGGTGCGCCGGCTGGTGGGGATGCTCGGGCGCAAGGGCTACGCCCCGGGACTGGCCTTCGCCGTCGTCAAGGAGGAGCTCGAGGCCCGCACCGGCGCCGCCGCGGACGACGACGGCGTGGACGAGGTCCTTCCCGACACCCCCTGACCGGGGACGGGCGTGCCCCGCCGCCGGCGACGCCGGTCCGCCCGGCGATCCGGGCGGACGGGACGGGCGCGGCGTGCGGCCCGTACAATTGACCGGTGATCTCGACCCCTGCCGCCCAGCCCGCGGACCTGACCGCGTCCTCCGCCGCCCCCGCTCCGCGCTCCTACGAGGTGCGCACCTTCGGGTGCCAGATGAACGTCCACGACTCCGAGCGGATCACCGGTCTGCTCGAGGCCGCCGGCTACGTCCCGGCCGCGGGCGGCGAGCCGGACCTCGTGGTCTTCAACACCTGCGCGGTACGCGAGAACGCCGACAACAAGCTCTACGGCAACCTCGGGCAGCTCGTGCCGGCCAAGAAGCGCAACAAGGACCTGCAGATCGCGGTGGGCGGCTGCCTGGCCCAGAAGGACCAGGACACGATCCTGGAGAAGGCCCCGTGGGTCGACGTCGTCTTCGGCACGCACAACATCGGCTCGCTGCCGACCCTGCTGGAGCGCTCCCGGCACAACGCCGAGGCCCAGCTCGAGATCCTCGACGCCCTGGAGGTCTTCCCCTCGACGCTGCCCACCCGGCGGGACAGCGCCTACTCCGGCTGGGTGTCGATCTCCGTGGGCTGCAACAACACGTGCACGTTCTGCATCGTGCCCTCGCTGCGCGGCAAGGAGCGCGACCGCCGGCCGGGCGACGTCCTCGCCGAGGTGCAGGCGCTGGTGGACGACGGCGCCGTGGAGGTCACCCTGCTCGGGCAGAACGTGAACTCCTACGGTGTCGAGTTCGGGGACCGCGGCGCCTTCGCCAAGCTGCTGCGCGCCTGCGGGCAGATCGAGGGCCTGGAGCGGGTGCGCTTCACCAGCCCGCACCCCGCGGCCTTCACCGACGACGTCATCGACGCCATGGCGGAGACCCCCAACGTGATGCCCCAGCTGCACATGCCCCTGCAGTCCGGCTCGGACCGCGTGCTCCGGCAGATGCGCCGCTCCTACCGCTCCCGGCGCTTCCTCGAGATCCTGGACACGGTCCGCGAGCGGATCCCGCACGCCGCGATCACCACCGACATCATCGTGGGGTTCCCGGGGGAGACCGAGCAGGACTTCCAGGACACCCTCGACGTCGTGGCCGCCTCCCGCTTCTCCTCGGCCTTCACCTTCCAGTACTCGATCCGGCCCGGCACCCCCGCGGGGGAGATGGCCGACCAGCTGCCCAAGGCCGTGGTGCAGGAGCGCTTCGAACGCCTCGTGGCCCTGCAGGACCGGATCTCGGCGGAGGAGAACCGCCGGATCGTGGGGCGCCGGGTCGAGCTGCTCGTCACGGCGGAGGCCGGCAAGAAGGCCGGGCTGACCCACCGGCTCTCCGGCCGCGCCCAGGACCAGCGGCTCGTGCACTTCTCCGTGCCGGAGGGCGCGGAGGCCCCCCGGCCCGGCGACTTCGTCACCGTCACCGTGACCGGCGCCGCCGCCTACCACCTCGTCGCCGATCCCCGCGGGCCGGAGGAGTACGCGCTGCGGCGCTCCCGGGCCGGCGACGCCTGGGACCGCCGCCAGGCCGAGTCCTGCGGCGTGCCCGCCCCCGGCGGCGCCGGCCCGCGGCCCGTGAGCCTGGGCATGCCGGGCCTGCCCGTCCGGTGAGCGCCGAGGCCCTGCCGGTCGTCGCCGTCGTCGGCGCCACGGGCACCGGCAAGACCGCCCTGGGCGTGGAGCTGGCGCTGCGGCTGGGCGGCGAGGTGGTCAACGCCGACTCGATGCAGTTCTACCGCGGCATGGACATCGGCACCGCGAAGGCCACCGCCGAGGAGCGGCGCGGAGTGCCCCACCACCTGCTCGACGTCCTGGACGTCACCCAGGAGGCCTCGGTGGCCGCCTTCCAGCAGCAGGCCCGCTCCTGCTTCGCGGGCATCCGCGCCCGCGGCCGGGTCCCCGTCCTGGTCGGCGGGTCGGGGCTCTACGTCCGTGCCGCCCTGGACGTGCTGGAGCTGCCGGGCACGGACCCGCGGATCCGCGCCCGGCTCGAGGAGGAGCTCGCCGCGGGAGGTCCCGGTCCGCTGCGCGAGCGCCTGCTCCGGGTCGACCCGGAGTCCGCGGCCCGGGTGCGCGACGACCGCCGCCTGGTGCGCGCCCTGGAGGTGTGGGAGCTGACCGGGCGCCCCTTCGCCTCCTTCATGCCCCGCCGGGAGTACGTGGCGCCCACGGTGCAGCTGGCCCTGGACGTCGACCGCGCGCAGCTGCACGACCGGCTCGCCCGGAGGGTCGGGGCCATGGTCGCGGCCGGGCTGGAGGCCGAGGTGCGCGAGCTGGCCGGGCGCGGCCTGCGCGCCGGCCGCACGGCCTCCCGCGCCCTGGGCTACGGGCAGTTCCTCGACGTCGTCGACGGCCGCGCCTCGGCCGCGGACGCCGCCGAGGCCACGGTGGTGGCCACCCGGCAGTTCGCCCGCCGCCAGCTGACCTGGTTCCGCGCGGACCCGCGGGTGCACTGGCTGGATGCCGCCGGGCCCGGAGCGGCCGAGCGGGCCGTGCGGCTCGTGCAGCGGTCCCGGCCCGGCCCCTAGCCGGACCCGCCGCCGGCCGCGGCCGAGCGGCGCAGCCACCACCCGTCCACGGCGGACACCGGGACGATGAGCAGCCAGCTCCACGCGGCGAGCCCGGGCTCCCAGAACGCCACCGGGATGCTGAGGGCGAAGACGACCGGCGCCGGCAGGAGCCCCCGCAGGACGTAGCGGTACAGCGGGGCGTCGACCTCGGGCGCCATCAGCCCGGCGTGCCACGCGTGGGCCCACACCAGGTTCAGCGCGGCGTAGAGCGCCGCCGACACCGCGGCGTACAGCGCCGCCGGCCAGGGCGAGCCGACGCCGCCGTAGTCGCTGAGCAGGCTCGTGGGCATCGGCAGCAGGGCCACGAAGAACAGGGACAGCAGGTTCAGCCACTGCAGGCGCCCGTCGATGCGGCGGATCACGGTGAACCGGCGGTGGTGGCTCATCCACGCGGTGCCGATGACGGCGAAGCTCAGCCCGTAGGCCAGGAACTGCGGCAGGTCGGCCCGCAGCGCCGGCTCGAGCCGCTCCGGCGGGAGGTCCCCGGGCAGGATGAGCTCCAGGACCAGCAGGGTCATCGCGATGGCGAACACCGCGTCGCTGAAGAACACGGTCCGCTCGGTGGACTCGCCGGTGCCGGAGAGCCGGCGGAACTCCTGGGCGGGAGCGGGACGGCGCGCCGGGCCGGCCGCCCGCCCCTCGGGGCCCGGGTCCCGGTCCCGCTCCGGTTCCGGGGCCGACGGGGTCGGCCGCACGTCGAGGACGGGCAGGTGGCCGTCGGTCTCGATCGCGTCCCCGCCCCCGTTGCGGGCGTGGTAGCCGGAGGAGAAGTTGCGCAGCACGTGCACCCGGGCGCCGGCGGAGCGCAGCGCGGCGACGACCAGGTCCCGCTCGGCGTCGGTGCGCTCGGCGACCTTGTGGGTCACCTGCAGCGTGAACAGGGACAGCCCGACCCGGCGGTCGAAGGTCGCCGCGCCCACCAGGTCCACGAGGGCCCCGCCCGGCAGCCGCCAGCCCGGCGGGCAGACCCAGAAGCGCACGTGGTGCCGCTTCGCGGGACTGTCGGCGACCTCGCGTTCGAAGGCCAGCGCCTGGGGGCGGCCGAAGACGTAGAGCGGGCTGACCGGTGCGGCGGGGTAGCTGCGGTGCAGCACCGCGGCGCGGGCGATGCGCCACGCCGTGGCGGGGGTCAGGGGATCGGCGGGCGTCCAGCCCGCCGCGCGCATGGCCGCGGCCAGCCGCTCGGGGGTGCCCGTGACCGCCAGGTTGACCGGGTCGCCCAGCAGGCCGTCGGCGGTGCGGGCGCGCCCGATGAAGTAGTGGGGCACGTAGAGGCCGGTGAGCACCCGGTTCAGGAACGGCAGCAGCACGTACGCCGACAGCGCCCAGACGGGCACGAACGCCCACACCAGGCGCCCCTCGTCGTCGACGTCCTCGAGCACGAGGTGGTAGACGCCCCAGCCCGCCAGCAGCGCGGTCGCCAGCCGCCCGGAGCGGTGCAGCCACAGGACCGCCGTCGGACCCGGCCGCCGGCGGGCACCCGGAACGGCGCCCCGCGCCCCCGGTGCCCGGTCGCTGCCTCGTGCGTCCACCCGACCGTCCTCGCCCCCGTGCCGCACCGGACCCCCGGCCGGTGTGCCCCCAGGCTAGCCAGGGCGGCGGCACCGGGAAAGGCCGTGACCCCGGCCCGCCGGCGGGGCCGCGTATCATGTCCGGGTGACCTCAGCGCAGCCCGAGACCCTCCCGACCGCCCCGTCCCCGGACGCCGCCGTGCCCTGGGGGGAGCTGCGCGGCCGCGGCTTCGCGAAGGGCCACGGCACGGGCAACGACTTCGTCCTGCTGACCGACCCGGACGCCCAGCTCGCCCTCGACGCCGACCTCGTGTCCCTGGTCTGCGACCGGCACCGCGGCATCGGCGGCGACGGGCTGATCCGGGCCGTGCGCAGCGAGGCGCTGCCCGAGGGCCGGGCCGTGCTGGAGGCCGCCCCGGACGCCGAGTGGTTCATGAACTACCGCAACAACGACGGCTCCGTCGCCGAGATGTGCGGCAACGGCGTGCGCGTGTTCGTCCACTACCTCGTCGAGCGGGGCCTCGCGGAGGTCCCCGCGGGCGAGGTGCTGCGCATCGGCACCCGCGCCGGGGTGAAGACCGTGGCGCGCACCGACTCCGGCTACGCCGTGGACATGGGCCCGTGGAGCTTCCTGGACGGCGAGAGCGCCCGGTCCCGCGGCTCGGACGCCGTCGTGACCGCGAAGGGGCTCAAGGTGCCCCGCCCGGCGCTGTCCATCGGGATGGGCAACCCGCACACGGTCGTGGCGCTCGCCGAGGGGGAGAAGCTCGACCAGCTCGAGCTGTTCACCGCCCCCGTCGTACGCCCCGAACCCGAGGACGGCACGAACGTCGAGTTCGTCGTCCCCGCGGACGGCGACGACGACGGCGTGGGCCGGGTGCGCATGCGGGTGCACGAGCGCGGCGTGGGCGAGACCCAGTCCTGCGGCACCGGCGCGTGCGCGGCGGCGGCGGCGACCCGGTTCTGGGGCGGGCCCACCGCCCCCGACCAGTGGCTCGTGCAGGTGCCCGGCGGGGTCGTCTCCGTGACGTTCGTGCCCGCCCCCGACGGCGCGGAGCACGTGGTCCTCGCCGGTCCCGCCGTGCTCGTGGCGGACGGCACCTTCGCCTGAGCCCCGCCGCCGGGCCCGGACCGGCTCAGGCCGGCCGGTCCACCCGCAGCACGCGGAACCCCTTGTCGGTGGCATGCCGGGAGACCCGGAAGGACCCGCCCAGCTCGGCCGCCAGCCAGCTCTGCAGCGAGTCGGCCCCCAGGTTCTTCTGCACCACCAGCCACGCGCTCCCGCCGGGGCTCAGCCGCGGCAGCCACCGGAGCAGCAGCTCGTGCAGCTGCTGCTTGCCGATCCGGATGGGCGGATTGGACCAGATCGTGTCGAAACGCCGGTCCGCCGGCACCTGCTCGGGCAGCAGCACCTCGACGTTGCCCAGGCCCAGGGCCGCGGCGTTGTCGCGGGTGAGCCCCAGCGAGCGCTCGTTGACGTCCACCGCCGTGACCCGCGCCCCGGGCGCGGCCTCCGCGAGGCTCAGGGCGATCGGGCCCCATCCGCACCCGAGGTCCAGCAGCTCCGCACCGGCCGGATCGGGAACATTTCGGAGCAGCGCGGACGTTCCCTTGTCGAGACCTCGCGGGCTGAAGACCCCGTTGGCGGTCTGCAGGACGACCTCCCGCCCGCGCAGGGCCACGGTCACCGGGCGGCGCACCTCCGGCACCGCGGGATCCTCCGAGAAGTAGTGCTCGGTCCCCGGGTTGGGGGCCGCCGGGCCGGCGGCGGGATCGGGGGAGTCGGAACGCCGTGTCATAGACATCCATGCTACCGATCGCGCGGGCCCGGCCCGCTCCGCACGGCGGCCCGCCCGCGGCCCCGTTCGTCGGAGACCGCGACTAGAATTCCAGCTACCGAAACCTGTCCGAAAGGAACCATGACCCAGTCGCACAACACCCCTGCCGAGCACAGCACCGCGGCTCCCGCCGCGGAGGCCGACAACGGCCTGAGCCGGCAGGACCTCGAGGACGTCGTCGAGCGCGTCCTGTCCCGGGCCCGGGCCCGGGAGGCCGACGCCGGAGCACGCGCGGACCGCCGGCACGAGGACTCCGGGGCCGCCGGGAGCGGCCTGCTGAGCGGCCGCGCCCGCGAACTGGCCGACGCCGGGCAGGAGCACTCGCAGCACGACGGCGAGCAGCAGGACCTCGACGAGCGCCGCGCGCTGCGCCGGGTGGGGGGCCTGTCCACCGAGCTCGAGGACGTCACGGAGCTCGAGTACCGCCAGCTGCGCCTCGAGCGCGTCGTCCTGGCCGGTCTCTGGACCGAGGGCACCCTCGAGGAGGCCGAGAACTCCCTGCGGGAGCTCGCCGCGCTCGCCGAGACCGCCGGGTCCGAGGTGCTGGACGGCATCGTGCAGCGCCGGCTCAAGCCGGACCCCGCCACGTTCCTGGGCTCCGGCAAGGCCAAGGAGCTGCGCGACGTCGTCGCCGCCACCGGGGCCGACACCGTCATCGTGGACTCCGAGCTGGCCCCGTCCCAGCGGCGCGGGCTGGAGGACGTCGTCAAGGTCAAGGTCATCGACCGCACCGGTCTGATCCTGGACATCTTCGCCCAGCACGCCAAGTCCAAGGAGGGCAAGGCGCAGGTGGAGCTCGCCCAGCTCGAGTACCTGCTCCCGCGCCTGCGCGGCTGGGGCGAGTCCCTGTCCCGCCAGGCCGGCGGCCGCGCCGCCGCCGGTGAGGGCATCGGCTCGCGCGGGCCCGGTGAGACCAAGATCGAGCTGGACCGCCGCCGGATCCGCACGCGGATGGCCAAGCTGCGCCGCGAGATCGCCGCCATGAAGCCGGCCCGGGAGACCAAGCGGCTCAACCGCCGGCGCAACTCCGTGCCCTCCGTGGCGATCGCCGGCTACACCAACGCGGGCAAGTCCTCGCTGCTCAACCGGCTCACCGACGCCGGGGTGCTCGTGGAGAACGCGCTGTTCGCGACCCTGGACCCCACGGTCCGCCGGGCGCAGACCCCGGACGGCATCGGCTACACGCTCTCGGACACGGTGGGCTTCGTGCGCTCCCTGCCGACCCAGCTCGTGGAGGCGTTCCGCTCCACGCTGGAGGAGGTCGCCGACGCCGACCTCATCCTGCACGTGGTGGACGCCTCCCACCCGGACCCGGAGGGGCAGATCCGGGCGGTGCGCCAGGTCTTCACGGACATCGACGCGCAGAACATCCCGGAGATCATCGTGCTCAACAAGGTCGACGCCGCGGACCCCTTCGTGGTCGAGCGGATCCGCCAGCGGGAGCGCAACGTCGTGGTGGTCTCCGCCCGCACCGGTGAGGGGCTCGAGGAGCTGCGCGAGCGGATCAGCGCGTCCATCCCGCGCCCGGAGACGGTGCTGGAGCTGCTGGTCCCGTACCAGCGCGGCGACGTGGTGAGCCGGCTGCACGACTGGGACGCGGAGATCCTGCGCACCGAGCACCTGCCGGAGGGCACGCACCTGCTGGTCAAGGTCCGCGAGGACCTGGCGGCCGAGCTCGCGGAGTTCGTCCCGGAGCGCGCGCCCGGCTTCGGCGCCGAGAGCGCCTGAGCCGGTGGCCGCAGCATTCGTCGACGAGTCCGGGCGGGACGTCTCCGGCACCCGGCCGGAGACCCTGCCCGGCGCCCAGGACGCCCTGGGCCTGCTCGACACCGCCGTCACGGCGATGGGCGGGCAGATCCGGGACGGGCAGCGGCTGATGACCGCCAAGGTGGCGGAGGCCCTCGACCGCGGCCGGCACCTGCTGGTCCAGGCGGGCACCGGGACCGGCAAGTCCCTCGCCTACCTGGCCCCGCTCGTGGCCCACGCCCAGCACGCGGACAAGCCGGTGGTGGTGGCCACCGCGACCCTCGCCCTGCAGTCGCAGATCGTGGGCCGGGACGTCCCCCGCCTGCTCGCCGCCCTGGAGGGGGAGCTCGAGCACGAGGTCGACGTCGCCCTGCTCAAGGGCCGCAGCAACTACGCCTGCCTGCACAAGCTCGAGGGCGGCTACCCGTCCGAGGACGATCCCGGCGCGCTCTTCGCCCTGCCGGACGCCGCCCCGCACCCCGGCGCCGCCCAGCCCGACGCCGCCGAGCAGCCCGGCCGGCTGGGCCAGGAGGTCCAGCGCCTGCGCGAGTGGGCGCGCGCCACGGACACCGGCGACCGCGACGAGCTGCTGCCGGGCGTGAGCGACAAGGCGTGGCGGCAGGTCTCCGTGACCGCCAAGGAGTGCCTGGGCCGCAGCTGCCCGATGGTCGAGGAGTGCTTCGCCGAGCTCGCCAAGCAGCGGGCCGGGGAGGCGGACATCGTGATCACCAACCACGCCCTGCTCGCGATCAACGCGTTCGAGGGCATCACGGTCCTGCCCGAGCACGACGTCGTGGTGATCGACGAGGCGCACGAGCTGCAGGACCGGGTCACGGGGGCAGTGACCGGCCAGCTCTCCGCCGCCATGGTGCGCGCGGCGGCGGCCTCCGCGCGCAAGCACACCGCCGCGAACCCCGACTCCCTCACCGCCGGTGCCGCCAACCTCGAGGCCGCGCTGCTGGGCGCGCCCGCCGAGCTGCTGCACCGCGGCCTCGACGACGCCCAGGCGGCGGCCGTGGCGCAGATCCGGGACGCCGCCCGCACGGTCATGAGCGAGTCCAAGGGCGGCTCCGGGGGCGAGAAGGACGGGGACGCCGGTCGGCAGATGGCCCGCTCGCGGGTCAGCGACGTGCTCGAGCTGGCCGAGCGCATCCTCGCCGCCGCCGACTCCCGCGAGGTGCTGTGGATCTCCCGGCAGGGCGGCTGGGAGCCCGGCCGCGGCTACGTGCCCGCCGAGGACACCGACCCGGCCACCCTGCACGTCGCGCCGCTGTCGGTGGCCGGGACCCTGCGGGAGGGACTCTTCGACGGCCGCACCGTGGTCCTGACCTCGGCCACCCTCTCCGTCGGGTCCTCCTTCGACGCCGCCGCCGGGGCCCTCGGCCTGCGCGGGGAGGGCGCCCCGCGCTGGGAGGGCGTGGACGTGGGCAGCCCCTTCGACTACCCGCGGCAGGGGATCCTCTACCTCGCCAAGCACCTGGAGAAGCCGGGCCGGCGCCTGACCGAGGCGCAGCTCGAGGAGATGCTCGCCCTGCTCGAGGCCTCGCGCGGCGGGGCGCTGGGCCTGTTCTCGTCCCGCCGGGCGGCGGAGGAGGCCGCGGAGGCCCTGCGCGGGCGCACCGAGCTGCCGATCCTGTGCCAGGGGGAGTCCTCGCTGGCGGGACTCGTCCAGGAGTTCACGGACGACCCCGCCACGAGCCTGTTCGGGACGATGAGCCTGTGGCAGGGCGTCGACGTCCCGGGGGCCTCGTGCCGGCTGGTGATGATCGACCGGATCCCGTTCCCGCGCCCGGACGACCCGCTGTCCACGGCCCGCAGCCGGGCGGCCGAGCGGGCGGGGGGCAACGGGTTCATGTCCGTCTCGGCGACGCACGCGGCCGTGCGGCTGGCCCAGGGCGCCGGCCGGCTCATCCGCGCCGGCGGGGACCGCGGCGTCGTGGCGATCCTGGACTCCCGCATCGCCACCGCCCGCTACGGCGGGTTCCTGCGGGGGTCGCTGCCGCCCCTGTGGACCACCACGGACCGCTCCGTGGTGCTCGGGGCCCTGGGGCGCCTGGCGACAGCCTGACCCGCTCGGGACGCGACGCGGGGCCCGGCCGGTCGGCCGGGCCCCGTGCCGGAGCGCGCGTCGGGCGGCGGCTGCCGCCGGGCCGGGCTCAGAGGCTGCGCAGCACCGAGACGACCTTGCCCATCACCGTGGCGTGGTCGCCGAGAATGGGCTCGTAGCGCGTGTTCTGCGGGAGGAGCCAGGTGTGCCCGTCCCGCTGGCGGAAGGTCTTCACCGTGGCCTCGTCGTCGAGCAGGGCCGCCACGATGTCCCCGTTGTCGGCGGCGCTCTGCCGGCGGACCACGACCCAGTCGCCGTCGCAGATGGCGGCGTCGATCATGGAGTCGCCCTTGACCCGCAGCATGAACAGCTCGCCGTGGCCGACCAGCTGGCGGGGCAGCGCCAGCACGTCCTCCACGTCCTGCTCGGCGGTGATGGGCCCGCCGGCGGCGATGTGGCCCACCAGCGGCACCATCGTCACGTCCGCGGAGGTGGACAGCTCCGCCACCAGGCCCGGTGCGCCGGGGCGCGGGCCGCGGGGCGCGTCCGCCGGCTCGTGCGGCGCGCCCGGGGTCTCCGGGGCGAGCGCGTCGCGCAGCTGCAGGGGTGTGAGGACCTCCATGGCCCGCGGCCGCTTCGGGTCCCGGCGCAGGTAGCCCAGCTTCTCGAGCTGGGAGAGCTGGTGGGTGACGCTGGAGAGCGAGGCCAGGCCCACGAGGTCGCCGATCTCGCGCATCGACGGCGGATAGCCGTGCTCGGCGATGGAGCGCTGGATGGCCTCGAGGATGGTGCGCTGGCGCACGCTGAGGCCCCGGCCGCGCGCGCGGGCGCCGGAGCGCGAGGCCCGGGTGCGGGACTCCTCGGGGGTGGGGGGCTGAGCCATGGGAGCGTCGTCCTTTCGCGTCCGGCTGGTGGTGCCTCCGGTGCGCGCCGGCCCCGTTCCGATGTCGGACCCGGGTGCTTCGATAGGTCACGTCCCGCAGGGAGCCGGGGGAGTCGGAACGCGCCGGCCCGAGGCCCGAACGTGCTCCCAGCCTAGGCGACACGCCGTGTGTCTTCAAACATATGTACGACCCGGTGTCGACAGCATTCGCAGGCCCGTGCTAGACATGGGTCATCGGTATTCGAAAGTATGTTCGATCGCATGCAGGCCCAGAGGGGCCGCCGGTCGGACCGGTGTTCGAGATCGCCCGCTCCCTGCGGGAACGTCAAGGAGTTCATGTCATGAGTGCCAGTGCCACCCTCAGCGCCGTCGTCGCCCGCCGCCCCCGGTCCCTCGGCGGCCCGGCCCGTGCGGTCCGCCGGGCCCGCGCGTCGGCAGGGGCCTCCCGCGCTCCGCTGGTCCTGACCCGGCGCGGCCGACTGGTCCTGCTGGGCCTGCCCGTGCTGGCCGGCTCCGCGGCCCTGGTGGTGCTCGCCGTGATCTTCCTCGTCCCGTCCACGGCCACGGCCACCAGCGAGCCCGTGGCGGGCGCCGGGACCGAGCAGGCCACGGTGCACCCCGGGCAGAGCCTGTGGGACCTGGCCGTGCAGGCCGACCCGGAGCGCGACCCGCGGGACGTCATGGACGAGATCGTGGAGCTCAACGACCTCGACAGCTCCGTCCTCCAGGCGGGCCAGCTCCTCGAGGTCCCCGCCGCCTGAGCGGCGGTCGGTCCGGCCGGGCGCCCGGTCCCGGGGCGGTCCCCGTCATCGGTAGGGTCGAGGTCATGAGCACCGGCGCCCACCACCCGCTCCCCGAGCGCGCGAACCCACCGTCCCCCGTGTCCACCGGTGCTCCCCGGCGCCCCCACCGGAGCCCCGGGACCACCGTGTGGCCGCTGCTGGGCGCCGCGATCTGCAGCGAGGTGGCCGCCTCGCTGGCCCTGAAGGCCGCCCTGAGCCACCCCGGCTGGTACCTGCTCGTCGTCACCGGGTACACCGCCGCGTTCGTGTTCCTCGCGGCGGTGCTGCGCCGCGGCCTGGCCGTCGGCGTGGCCTACGGCATCTGGGCGGCCACGGGCGTGACGCTCACCGCCCTGCTGGCGGCCCTGCTCTTCGGGGAGGCGCTGAGCCCCCTGGTGCTCGCCGGCATCGCCCTGGTGGTCGCCGGGGTGCTGTGCGTGGAGGTCGGCGCCCACCGGGCCGTCCGAGACGGCGGCGCCTGATGGCCTGGCTCTACCTGGCCGGGGCGATCCTCACCGAGGTCGCCGCCACCCTGTCCCTGCGGGTCGCCGCGGACGGGCGCAGCCGCTGGTACGCCGCCGTGGTGGCCGGGTACCTGCTCGCCTTCACGCTGCTCGCCCTGGCCCTGCGCCACGGGCTCGGGCTGGGCGTGGCCTACGGCATCTGGGCCGCCGCGGGCGTGGCGCTCACCGCGGTCGCGGGCCGGCTGCTCTTCGACGAGCCGCTGAGCCGGGTCATGGTCCTGGGCATCGCGCTCATCATGGGCGGAGTGCTGCTGATCGAACTCGGCGCCGCCCACTGAGCGCCCGCCGTCGGCGCCCGCCCGGTGGGCCGGCGCGGGGGCCGGTCTAAACTGTTCGGGTGACGCAGAACCTGGACCGACTCAACGCCCTCCCGCTGCGCGACGACCTGCGCGGCCGGGCCCCCTACGGCGCCCCGCAGCTGGACGTCGCCGTGGCGCTCAACACCAACGAGAACACCCACCCGGTCCCGGCGGACGTGCACACCGCGATCGTGGAGGAGGTCACCGCGGCGGCCCGGACCCTCAACCGGTACCCCGACCGGGAGTTCACGGCCCTGCGGGAGGAGCTCGCGGCGTACCTGGGCCACGGGCTGGGGGCCGAGCACCTCTGGGCGGCCAACGGCTCCAACGAGATCCTGCAGCAGATCCTGCAGGCCTTCGGCGGCCCCGGGCGCTCCCTGCTCACGTTCGTCCCGACCTACTCCATGTACCCGCTGCTGGCCGCGGGCACGCACACCGGCTTCGTGGCGGGGGAGCGGTCCGCGGACTTCGGGCTCACCGCGGAGTCGGCGGCCGAGCAGGTCCGGCGGCACCGACCGGACGTCGTCTTCCTCTGCTCGCCCAACAACCCGACGGGCACGGCCCTGGGCGAGGACGTCGTCACGGCCGTGTACGAGGCCGGTGAGCCCTTCCGGACCGTCGTGGTGGTGGACGAGGCCTACGCGGAGTTCTCCCACGGGGGCACCGGCACCGCGCTCTCCCTGCTGGCGGACCGGCCCCGCCTGATCGTCACCCGCACCATGAGCAAGGCCTTCGCGCTCGCCGGCGCCCGGCTGGGCTACTTCGCCGCGGCCCCCGAGGTCGCGGACGCCATCCGCCTCGTGCGCCTGCCCTACCACCTCTCGGCCGTCACCCAGGCGACCGCCCTGGCCGCCCTGCGCCACTCGGGGGCGCTGCTGGCCAACGTCGAGGACATCAAGCGCCAGCGGGACCGCATCGTCGAGGAGCTCACCCGGCTCGGGCTCGCCCCGGCGGCCTCGGACTCCAACTTCGTGTTCTTCGGCGGGATGGCGGACTCCCGGGCCATGTGGCAGGCCCTGCTCGAGGACGGGGTGCTCGTGCGCGACGTCGGGATCCCCGGCCACCTGCGGGTCACCGCCGGCACGGAGGAGGAGACCACCGCCTTCCTGGCCAGCCTGGAGCGGATCGTCTCCACCGGCTGAGGCCCCGGGGAGCCGGGGCTCCCCGTCCCGGATAGCATGGAGGCAGACAACCACCGGGCCCGACGCGCCGCCCGCCCGGGGCGGCCCGGGCCACCCCGCGGCCCGCCGACGGCCGCGCCGCGCCCGCGAGGAGTTCCACCCGCATGACCGACCAGAGCCCCACCGGCACCCGTGCCCCCCGCCGCGCCTCCCTGGAGCGGCGCACGAGCGAGTCCTCCGTGTCCGTCGAGATCGACCTCGACGGCACCGGCACCCACGACATCGACACCTCGGTGCCGTTCTACGACCACATGCTCACCGCCCTGTCCAAGCACTCCCTCATCGACATGCGGATCCGGGCCACCGGCGACACCCACATCGACGTCCACCACACGGTCGAGGACACGGCCATCGTCCTGGGCGACGCCCTGCGCCAGGCCCTCGGCGACAAGGCCGGCATCCGCCGCTTCGGCGAGGCCACCGTCCCGCTGGACGAGGCCCTGGCCAACGCCGTGGTGGACATCTCCGGGCGCCCCTACGCGGTGCACACCGGGGAGCCCGAGGGCCAGCAGTACCACCTCATCGGCGGGCACTTCACCGGTGCCATGGTCCAGCACGTCTTCGAGTCCCTCGCCCACCACGCCGGGATCTGCCTGCACATCACGCTGCTGGCCGGGCGGGACCCGCACCACATCGCCGAGGCGCAGTTCAAGGCCCTGGCCCGCGCCCTGCGCCAGGCCGTGGAGCCCGACCCCCGGGTCAGCGGCGTCCCGTCGACCAAGGGCGCCCTGTGAGCGCGGAAGGAGATCGCATGCCGGAGGAGCCCACGCGGCCGGAGCAGCCCGCCCGCCCCACAGTCACGGTCCTCGACTACGGCGCCGGCAACGTCCGCTCGGCCGTGCGCGCCCTCGAGGCCGCCGGGGCGGACGTGGTGCTCAGCGCCGACCCCGAGGCGGTCCTGGACGCGGACGGGCTCGTGGTCCCCGGCGTCGGCGCCTTCGCCGCGGTGATGGACGGCCTGCGCTCCGTCGACGGCCTGCGCCTGATCGGCCGCCGCCTCGCCGGGGGCCGCCCCGTGCTGGGCATCTGCGTGGGCCTGCAGGTCCTCTTCGACTCCGGCGTGGAGCACGGCCAGGAGACCGAGGGCATGGGCGAGTGGCCCGGCGTCGTCGAGCGGCTGAAGGCCGACGTGGTCCCGCACATGGGCTGGAACACCGTCGACCCGCCCGAGGGCTCGGTGCTGTTCCGCGGCATCGAGGACGAGCGCTTCTACTTCGTGCACTCCTACGGGGTGCAGGAGTGGGACTTCCCGCAGAGCATCCTGAAGATGAAGCCGCCGCAGGTCACCTGGTCCGAGCACGGCGGTCGCTTCATCGCCGCCGTGGAGAACGGGGCGCTGTGCGCCACGCAGTTCCACCCGGAGAAGTCCTCCGAGGCCGGCATCCAGCTGCTGCGCAACTGGCTGGGCACCCTCCCGCGGACCGGCCGGCTGGACCACCTCAAGGCCGGGGACCCCCTGGGCGGGGACACCCTGGCCGGGCGGCCGACCCTCCAGCAGGCGGGCGACGACGCGTGAGCGCCGCCGTCGTCGTGATGGCCTTCGGCGCCTTCATCGCCGGCGGCGCCATCTCCTTCCACCGGCAGAAGATGCCGGCCTGGACGGTGGTGCTCCTGGCCCTGGTCGCCGCCGGGCTCATCGGCTACGGCGGGTACTCCTGGTTCCTGGCCCGCTGAGCCCACCCCTCCCGCACGTCCCCGACCCGGGGCGGCTCCCCGAGCCGGCCCACCACCCGAGTAGCCCCGGGCGGCCCCGCGCCGCCCGGGAGCCCGAGAAGGAAGAGATCCCATGCCCCTAAGCGAGACCCCCCGCCTGCAGCTGCTGCCCGCCGTCGACGTCGCCGACGGCCAGGCCGTGCGCCTGGTCCAGGGCGAGGCCGGCTCCGAGACCGGCTACGGCGACCCCCTGGAGGCCGCGCTCGCCTGGCAGGAGGCCGGGGCGGAGTGGATCCACCTGGTGGACCTCGACGCCGCCTTCGGCCGCGGGGACAACATCGAGGTGCTGCGCCGCGTCGCGGCCGAGCTCGACCTGAAGGTCGAGATGTCCGGCGGCATCCGGGACGACGCCTCGCTGGAGCGGGCCCTGTCCCTGGACCCGGCCCGGATCAACCTCGGCACCGCCGCCCTGGAGCACCCCGAGTGGACCCGGAAGGTGATCGCCGAGCACGGCGAGGTCATCGCGGTGGGCCTGGACGTGCGCGGCACCACGCTGGCCGCGCGCGGCTGGACCGAGGAGGGCGGCGACCTCTGGGAGGTCCTGGACCGCCTCGAGGAGCACGGCTGCGCCCGGTACGTGGTCACCGACGTCACCAAGGACGGCACCCTCAAGGGCCCCAACCTCGAGCTGCTCCAGGAGGTCGCCACCCGCACGGACAAGCCGGTGGTCGCCTCCGGCGGGATCTCCTCCCTCGACGACCTCGCCGCCCTGCGCACCCTCGTGCCCTCCGGCGTGGAGGGCGCCATCGTGGGCAAGGCCCTCTACGCGGGCCGGTTCACGCTCGGGGAGGCCCTCGACGTGGCGGGCCGTCCGGCGGCGCGGTGACGGAGCGCCGACTGCCCGCCCACATCGCGGCCCAGCTCGCGGGCGCCGGCGGCACGGAGGACACCGGCGGCCAGGCCTGGGCCGGGCGCAACCTGGGGGAGGGCACCAGCCACACCCACCGGTTCCCCGACGACGACGGCGCCGCCGCCGCGGCGGTCCTCGACGCGCTCGCCGGTCTGCGGGCCGGCACCGGCGACGAGTCGCACGTGGTCGCCGCGCTGGCCGGGGCCCGGGTGTTCGTGCCGGTCGTGGCCGAGGTCTCCTCCTCGACCGTGACCGCCGCCGGGCACGTGGCCGACAAGGAGGCGGACATGGCGCTCGTGTCCCTGCGGGCGGCCGACGGGCGCCCGGTGCTGCCCGTGTTCACGTCCACCGCGGCCCTGTCCGCCTGGCACCACCAGGCCCGGCCCGTGGCCACCGACGTCCGCCGGGCCGCCGTGGCCGCGGTGCAGGACGGCACCCAGCTGCTCGTGCTCGACCCCGGCGCGGACCTGCCCTTCGTGGTGCGCCGGCCGGCGCTCTGGGCGCTGGCCCAGGGCCGGCCCTGGACGCCGTCCTACCGCAGCCCGGCCGTCGCCGACGCGGTCCGCCGCTGCGCCGAGGGCCTGCCCGGGGTGGCGTCGGCGGGGACCGGGCCCGGCAGCGGCGTCGCGGCCCGGGCCGCCGACGGCACGGTCGTCGACGGCGGGGGTGCCGGCCCGGAGCTCGCGGTCGTGCTCGCCCTGCGCGCCGGACTGGACCGCGCGCAGGTGGACGACGTGCTCGCCCGCTTCCAGGCCCGGCTCAGCGTCGAGCCGGCCCTCGCCGAGGACGTGGACTCGATGCAGCTGCGCCTGACGACCGCGGGCTGACCCGGCGCACCGGATCAGCCCGCGTCGGGGTGCTGCTGAGGGGAGCCGTCAGTTCACCGGGCCGGTGAACTTCTCGCCCGGGCCCTGCCCGGGGGCGTCCGGGTAGAGGGAGGCCTCGCGGAAGGCCAGCTGGAGCGTGCGCAGGCCGTCGCGCAGCGGGGCGGCGTGCTGGGAGCCGATCTCCGGGGCGGCGGCCGTGACGAACCCGGCCAGGGCGGTGATGAGCTTGCGCGCCTCGTCCAGGTCTTTGAGCTCGTCGGCGTCCTCACCGGCGGCCAGGCCGCACTTCACGGCGGCCGCGCTCATGAGGTGGACGGCGGCGGTCGTGATGACCTCGATGGCGGGGACCTCCGCGATGTCGCGCATCTGCTCGTCGACGGCCTCCACCGTCTCCTGCGGGATGTCCTGGCCGGAGCGGGCGGCGTCGTCGTCGAAGCGGAAGGTGTTCTCGGAAGTCATGGTCCAACTCTGCCACACCGCCCCGGCCCGCCGGGCCTATCCTGCTGGGGAGGCCGGCGCCGGCCGGGAAGGGGGGAGGACCGCCGTGTGGATCGGGTGGATCGAGTTCGACCTGCTGCTGGGGGACGTGCACTCCCGGAAGGCCAAGCGGTCGGTGGTGCGGCCCCTCGTGGCCGAGCTGCGCCGCCGCTTCCCCGTGAGCGCCGCGGAGGTCGGCCACCTCGACCTGCACCGCCGGGCCCTCGTGGGCGCCGGGGCGGTCGCCGGGGACTCCGCCCACCTCGTCGACGTCCTCGACCAGCTGGAGCGGTTCGTGGCCGCCCGCCCGGAGACGGAGCTGCTCTCGGCACGCCGCGGCCTGCGCTCGACCGACGACGAGTGAGGGGACGGGGGGTAGGGGCGGGGCGGGTTCCCCGATCCCCGGCCGATGCGTTAGACTGTCGGGCAGTGTGCAAGTGGAGGTGACTCCCACCCGCGCCGACCACGGTCGCCGGGTCCGCGACGACATCGTCCGCACGACGGCCCGCCGGGTTCCCCGCGCCGGTGCTGTCACGCAGCGCACCGCCCCCGGGTGGTGCGCCGATGAGCCTCCGCTTGCCGACCGCAGCGGGGGCTTTTGCCGTTGTGGACCGGACCGAACCATGAGGTCCCCGGAAACCTCCGGGTGATCACGCAGAACATCAGGAGCACGGCATCAGCGATCCACGTATCAATGACAGAATCCGAGTCCCCGAAGTCCGCCTCGTCGGACCCGCAGGCGAGCAGGTCGGCATCGTCCGCGTCGAGGACGCACTGAGGCTGGCCCGCGAATCGGATCTCGATCTGGTCGAGGTGGCGCCCAACGCCAAGCCGCCGGTGGCCAAGCTCATGGACTTCGGCAAGTACAAGTACGAGGCCGCGGTCAAGGCCCGGGAGTCGCGCAAGAACCAGACGAACACGGTCCTCAAGGAGGTCCGGTTCCGGCTCAAGATCGACACCCACGACTACGAGACCAAGGTCGGCCACGCCAAGCGCTTCCTCGGCGCCGGCGACAAGGTCAAGGCCATGATCCAGTTCCGCGGCCGTGAGCAGCAGCGCCCCGAGATGGGCGTGCGCCTGCTCGAGCGCTTCGCGAACGACGTCGCCGAGGTCGGGGCCGTCGAGTCGAGCCCCCGGGTCGACGGGCGCAACATGGTCATGGTCGTGGGCCCGCTGAAGAACAAGGCCGAGGCCAAGGCCGAGGCGCGCCGCCAGAAGCAGCGCGAGGAGGCCCGGGCCGAGAACGACCGCAAGGCCCGGGAGAAGGTCGACACCTCCTCCGCCGAGCCCGTGACCCAGTCGATCGGGGACGCGTTCCCGGCCGAGCTGCGCGAGCGAGCCGCCCGGGCCGAGGAGCCGGCGCAGCAGACCGCGCCGGAGCCCGAGGTCCAGGAGCCCGAGGTGCAGGAAGCGGCTCCGGCCGCGCCCGAGGTGCAGGAGGCGGCCCCGGTGCAGGAGGCGGCCGCGCCCGCCCCCGAGGTGCAGGAGGCGGCTCCGGCCGCCCCCGCGGCCCCGGTGCAGGAGGCGGCCCCGGCCGCTCCCGCGGCACCGCGGCCTGCGGCTCCGAAGGCCGCCGCCCCCGCGGCACCGCGGCCGGCGCCCCGGGCCCCGCGGCCCGGCCCGAAGCCGGGCGCCAAGCCCGGTCCCCGGGCCTGAGCGGCCAGCAGGACCTTCCGCGCGAGCGGAGCAGAACTGACAACGCCCCGTGGGCGCAGCCGGTCCCGGCTGCGCCCGGGGGGCACCGTTGAGGTGCGGCGGACGTCGTCGTGCCCTCCGGTGGCCACCACCGGACGAAACGCAAGGAGAACGGCCCACATGCCGAAGATGAAGACCCACAGCGGGGCGAAGAAGCGCTTCAAGCTCACCGGGAGCGGCAAGGTCAAGCGCCAGCAGGCCAACCGTCGCCACTACCTGGAGCACAAGTCCTCCCGCCTGACCCGCCGCCTGGCCTCCGACCAGATCGTCACCCCCGGCGAGGCCAAGGTCATCAAGAAGATGCTGGGCAAGTAACCCCCACCGCATCCGCAGGGGAGCCCGCCTCCCCGCCCCGCACAGATTTGACCTCCCGGCCGGACGGCCGGGACCGAAGTGAAGGAGTACACACGTGGCACGTGTGAAGCGGGCGGTCAACGCCCACAAGAAGCGCCGGGAAATCCTCGAGCAGGCCTCCGGCTACCGCGGCCAGCGCTCGCGCCTGTACCGCAAGGCGAAGGAGCAGGTCACCCACTCGTTCGTCTACAGCTACAACGACCGCCGCAAGCGCAAGGGCGACTTCCGCCGGCTGTGGATCCAGCGCATCAACGCCGCCGCCCGCGCCAACGGCCTGACCTACAACCGCTTCATCCAGGGCCTGAAGGCCGCCGAGGTGGAGGTCGACCGCCGCATGCTCGCCGAGCTGGCCGTCAACGACGCGCAGGCGTTCGCCGGCCTGGTCGAGATCGCCAAGAACGCCCTGCCGGAGGACACCTCCGCGCCGCGCGACGCCGCAGCCTGACCCCGTCGGAGCTGTGAACCTCACGGAGCGCCTGGCCGCCCAGCCGATGTCCAACCCCCGAGCCGATCGGGTGCGGGACGTCGCGGGACTGGCCGGGCGCTCCGCGCGTTCCAAGCGCGGGCTGTTCCTCGCCGAGGGACCGCAGAACGCCCGGGAGGCCCTGGCCCGGCACCTCGAGTCCGCGTGCGTGGACGCCGTCTACGTCACCGAGGACGCCCTGGCCCAGCACCCGGACATCGCGGCCCTGCTCGAGCGCGTCGCCGCCGACCGGTCCGTGTTCGTCCGTCTGGTGACCCGGGAGGTGCTCGCGGCGATGAGCGACGCCGTGAGCCCGCAGGGCGTCGTCGTGGTCTGCCGGTCCCTGGACGTGCCCGCGGCCGGGATCCTCCGGCCCGCCCCGCAGCTGGTGGCCGTCCTGGCCCGGGTGCAGGACCCGGGCAACGCGGGCACGCTCCTGCGCGCCGCCGACGCCGCGGGGGCCGACGCGCTGGTGCTCAGCACCGGCAGCGTGGACGTCTACAACCCCAAGGCCGTCCGGTCCACCGCCGGGTCCCTGTTCCACCTGCCCGTGGCCGTGGGCGCGGACCTGCCCGAGCTGGTCCGCGCCGCCCGTGCGGCCGGCTGCGGGGTCCTCGCCGCCGACGGCCGCGGCGACGTCGACCTCGACCGGCTCCAGGACCTCTCCGCGGCCCGCGCCGCCGGGGCCCCGGTCGATGACTCCGGCTACGACCTGGCCCGCCCCACCGTGTGGCTCTTCGGCAACGAGGCCCAGGGGCTGTCCGAGGAGGAGAAGGCCCTGGCCGACCACCGCGTGGCCGTGCCGGTGTACGGCCGGGCCGAGTCCCTCAACGTGGGCACCGCGGCCACCGTGTGCCTCTACGCCTCCGCGCGCGCGCAGCGACGGGCCGGGCGGGAGCCCCGGTGACCGCCCCGCTGCCCGCCGCGTTCCGCACCCAGGTGGTCGGCGCCGCCCTGCTGGACGACCCGCACCGCCCCACGGCGTTCCTGGCCGCCCAGCGCGCCTATCCGGCGGGGCTGCGCGGGCTGTGGGAGTTCCCCGGCGGCAAGCAGGAGCCCGGGGAGAGCTGCGAGGCCGCCCTGCGGCGCGAGTGCGCCGAGGAGCTCGGTGCCCGCGTGGAGCTGCTGGCGGAGGTGCCCGGCCCGCACCCGCAGGGTTGGCCCCTCAAGGAGACCGCGGCGATGCGGGTCTGGACCAGCGTGCTCGCGGCCGGCTCGTCGGCCCCGGCGGCCGGGCAGGACCACCTGGCCGTGCGCTGGGTGCCGCTCGGGGACGCCGCCGCCGCGCTGGCGCTGCCCTGGATCCCGGCCGACCTGCCGATCGTGCGGGCGCTGCTCGCCCAGCTCGCCGGCTGACCACGGGTCACCCGACCGACCACGCCGTCCCGGCCGCGGGATCGTGCGCCCACGCGCGGGAACCCCATGGTCAGTCACGGGCGGGTGCGCCGCCCCGACGGCGGGGCCGGACGCGGTAGCCGCCGTCGGCCAGCCCCGCCCGCACCTCGAACGGGTTGTGCGGGGCCGGGTGCCCGCAGCGCAGCACCGACCACCCGGCGGCGGCGGCGTAGAGGGGCAGGAACGGCAGGCCCAGGCACAGGGCGTACTGGCTGGCGTGGCGGGACTCGTGGGCCAGCAGCCGGGGGCGGGCGGCGACGTGGTCGGGCCCGGCCCGGAAGAGCACCACGTTGCCCACGGTGAACGCCCCCGCCCTCGGCAGCCGCGGGCGGTAGCCGAAGCCCAGCAGCAGCCCCTCGGGCCCGCGGACCACCCGCGTGCCCGTGAGCGCAGCCACCAGCAGCCCCAGCGGGGTGGACAGGTTCGTCATGTTCCAGGCCGCGCGGACGCGGGCCCGGCGGACGGCAGGAGCGCTCATGGCCCCAGACTAGGCCGCAGGCGCCCGGGCCACGACGTCCCCGCCCTCGCGGCCCGGGGCCGAGGCGCGGGACGGGGAGACCGGCCCCGGCGGCCCCACCGGTCCCGCGGACCGCGTGCCCTAGACTGGGGTCCGCCCGCGATCCGCGCCGATGCGGGCTTCTCCGTGGTGACTGGTTCACAGAACATGTGACAGTGCGCGGATTCCCCTGTCCCCGAGCCGAAGAAGCCCGTGCTGATGCCTGAACTGCCATCCGAGACCGCGCCGAGCGGCGCGGTCGACCCGACCGACGAGGCCGCGGTCGCCGCGGCCGTGGAGGCGGCCCTGGCCGCCGTCGGAAACGCCCAGGACCTCGACGAGCTCAAGGAGGTGCGGCTCGCCCACGCGGGGGAGCGCTCCCCGCTGGCGCTGGCCAACCGGCAGATCGGCTCGCTCGACAAGACGCTGAAGGCCGCCGCCGGCAAGCTCGTGGGCCAGGCCCGCGGCCGCGTAAACCAGGCGGTCGCCGCCCGCACCACGGTGCTCGAGGAGGAGCGCGACGCCCGGATCCTGGTGGAGGAGGCGGTGGACGTCACCGCCGCCGGCCGCCGCCGGCAGCTGGGCGGCCGGCACCCGCTGACGAACCTCATGGAGCGCATCGGCGAGACCTTCGTGGCCATGGGCTGGGAGGTCGCCGACGGGCCCGAGGTCGAGTCCGAGTGGTACAACTTCGACGCCCTGAACTTCAAGCCGGACCACCCCGCCCGGGAGCTGCAGGACACGTTCTTCGTGGACCCGCCCGAGGCGCACCTCGTGCTGCGCACGCACACCTCCCCGGTGCAGATGCGCACGCTGCTGACCCGCGAGCTGCCGGTCTACGTCGTCGTCCCCGGGCGCACCTACCGCACCGACGAGCTCGACGCCACGCACACCCCCGTCTTCCACCAGGTCGAGGGCCTGGCCGTGGACAAGGGCTTGTCGATGGCCGACCTCAAGGGCACCCTCGAGCACTTCGCCCGGCAGATGTTCGGCCCGGAGGCGAGGATCCGGCTGCGCCCCAACTACTTCCCGTTCACCGAGCCCTCGGCCGAGCTGGACGTGTGGCACCCGAGCGCCAAGGGCGGGCCGCGGTGGATCGAGTGGGGCGGCTGCGGCATGGTCCACCCCAACGTGCTGCGCGCCGCCGGCATCGACCCCGAGGTGTACTCGGGCTTCGCGTTCGGCATGGGCATCGAGCGGACCCTGATGTTCCGCAACAACGTCCCGGACATGCACGACATGGTCGAGGGCGACATCCGCTTCAGCGAGCACTTCGGGATGGAGATCTAGAGACATGCGAGTTCCTTTGTCATGGCTGCGCGAGCACGCCCCCGTCCCCGCGGACGCCACCGCCGAGGACGTCCTGGCCACCCTGGTCCGGGTCGGCCTCGAGGAGGAGGACGTCCACCGCCCCGCGGACGAGCTGCACGGGCCGGTCGTGGTGGGCCAGGTGCTGTCCAAGGAGCCCGAGACCCACTCCAACGGCAAGACCGTCAACTGGTGCACGGTGCGCGTGGTCCCCGAGGGCCGGGCGCAGAGCCTGACCGGCAAGGGCATCGACCCCTCCGGGGTGCAGGGCGTGATCTGCGGGGCCCACAACTTCGAGGTCGGGGACAAGGTCGTGGTGACCCTGCCCGGCGCCGTGCTGCCCGGGAACTTCCGGATCTCGGCGCGCAAGACCTACGGGCACACCTCCGCCGGGATGATCGCCTCGGTGCGCGAGCTCGGCATCGGGGAGGACCACGACGGCATCCTCGTGCTCTCGACGCTGGGCCTGGACCCGGAGATCGGCACGGACGCCCTGGAGCTGCTCGGGCTGCACGACGAGGCCGCCGAGATCAACGTGACCCCGGACCGCGGCTACGCCTTCTCGATCCGCGGGGTGGCCCGCGAGTACTGCCACGCCGTGCACCAGCCCTTCACCGACCCGGCCGACGCCGTGGCCGCCCGGGTGCCCGCCCCCACCGCGGGCGGGCACCCGGTGACGGTCGACGACGCCGCCCCCATCCACGGCAACCCCGGGTGCACCCGCTTCGTCGCCCGCACGGTGACCGGCATCGACGCGACCGCCCCCACGCCCCCGTGGATGTCGGCGCGGCTGCGCCTGGCGGGCATCCGCTCGATCTCCCTGCCGGTGGACATCTCCAACTACGTGATGCTCGAGTTCGGCCAGCCGCTGCACTTCTACGACCTCGCGGCGCTGGACGGGGGCATCACCGTGCGCCGGGCCGCCGCGGGGGAGGCCCTCACCACCCTCGACGGGAAGCGGCGCACCCTCGACCCCGAGGACCTGCTCATCACGGACGGCTCCGGGCCCATCGGCCTGGCCGGGGTCATGGGCGGGGCCACCACGGAGGTCTCGGACCGCACCGCGGACGTCCTCGTGGAGGCGGCCCGCTTCGACGAGGTCTCCGTCGCCCGCACCACCCGCCGGCACCGGCTGCCCTCGGAGGCGTCCAAGCGCTTCGAGCGCGGCGTGGACCCGCGGATCGCCCCCGTGGCCGCCCAGCGGGCCGTGGAGCTGCTCGTGGAGCTGGCCGGCGGCACCGCCGGGCCCGAGGTGACGGACGTGGACGCGACCACCGCCCCGGCACCGATCGAGCTGCCCTGGGACTACGCGGGCCGGCGGGTGGGCGTGGAGTACACGGCCGAGCAGGTCGTCTCCGTGCTCACCGAGCTCGGCGCGCAGGTCGAGACCACCGATGACGGTTGGCGCGTCGTGCCGCCGTCGTGGCGCACCGACCTGGTCGCCAAGGAGGACCTCGTCGAGGAGATCGCCCGGCTCGTCGGCTACGACGCGATCCCCTCGCGGCTGCCCGTGGCCCCGCCCGGCCGCGGGCTGACCCCCGAGCAGCAGGCCCGCAAGCGGGTGGCCGACGCGCTCGCCGCCGCGGGGCTGACCGAGGTGCTCGCCTACCCCTTCGTCTCCCAGGCCGACAACGAGCTGTGGGGGGCCCCCGAGCCGGGCTCCCCGGTGCTCTCGGTCAAGCTCGCCAACCCGATCAGCGAGGCCCAGGGGATGCTGCGCGTCTCCCTGCTGCCGGGGCTGCTCGAGGTGCTGCGGCGCAACACCTCCCGCGGCTTCCGCGACCTGGCCCTGTACGAGGTCGGCCGCGTGTTCCGGCCCGTGCAGCAGCTGGTCACCCGCACCCTGCCGCCCCTCGGGGCCCGCCCGGGCCAGGACGTGCTCGACGAGCTGGAGACCGGGATCCCGGTCCAGCCCCGCCACCTCGCGGCGGTCTTCGCGGGCCGGGACGCGGCCGAGAGCCCGTGGGTCGCCCCGCGGCCGGTCGACTGGCAGGACGCCCTGGACGCCGCCCGGCTCGCCGGCGAGGTCCTGGGCGTGGAGCTGAGCGTGCGGCAGGGCAGCCACCAGGCCTTCCACCCGGGCCGCACGGCCGTGCTCAGCGCCCCGGACGGGACCCCGCTGGGCTACGCGGGCGAGCTGCACCCGCAGCTGGTGGCCGCCCAGGACCTGCCCGCGCGCACCGTGGCGATGGAGCTGAACCTCAGCTCGCTCATCGACGCGGAGGTCGACGTGGTCCAGGCCCGCCCCATCTCCGGCTACCCGGCCGCCACGCAGGACGTGGCGCTCGTGGTCGAGGAGTCCGTCCCGGCCGCCGAGCTGCGCGCCGCCCTGGAGGAGGGGGCGGGGGAGCTGCTCGAGGACGTCCGCGTCTTCGACGTCTACCGGGGCACCGGGATCGAGCCGGGCCGGAAGTCGGTGGCCCTCGCGCTGCGCTTCCGGGCCCCGGACCGCACGCTGACCGCGGAGGAGGCCTCCGCCGCCCGCGAGGCCGCCGTCGCGGTGGCCGCCGAGCGCCACGGGGCCGTGCTGCGCGGCTGACCGGCCCGCCGCCGCACGGCCCGCTCCCCGCCCCCGGGGAGCGGGCCGTGCGCCGTCCGGCGCCCGGGCGGCACCCGCCCGGTCACACGCGCGCCCCGCTCCCGGGAACCGCGGGGAACTTCGGTACTGTGGCACCGGGTCCCCGACCTCGGCTCCGCGCCGCGGTGGTCCCCCTTTCCCGACCCCGTTCCAGGAGCTCAGCATGACCGAGGAGACCACCGACCGGCAGGAGACGTTCTTCGCCTTCGACGACGACGAGCAGGAGCACGGGCGCTCCCGCCGGCCGATCGCCTGGAGACCGACCGCGGTGGGCCTGCTCGGGCTGCTCCTGGGCCTGGTCCTGGCCGTGACCGGGGCCCTCGCCTGGGACGACTCCCGCAGACTGGCCGGCTACGCGGACCGCTCGTGGGTGGTCGCCGGGACGTACCAGGACATGACCAACGACCTGCAGACCAAGACGTACAATCCCATCTACCGGGGCGCGCTGCCCGGCGACGAGGCGGTCACGGCGCAGCCCTTCGACTCCGGGCTCGCCGACCCCCGTGTCCCGGAGGCGGGGGAGGAGATCGTCTTCCGCGGCACCCAGACCGGCGACCGGGAGGACGACTTCCACCAGGAGGCCGACGCCCTGCTCGCCGTCGAGGACGGGACGCTGCAGGTCGTCGAGACCGCCGAGGCCGGCGAGTTCGGGACCGGCATCACCGCCGGGACGATCACCGGCAAGCGGGTCCAGGCCGCGCTGCTGCTCCTCGCGGGCCTCGGCGTGGCCGTGGCCGGGGTGTGGTACGCCCGCCGGCTCTACGCCGCCGGGCACTGACCGACCGGCCCCGTCCGTGTCCGGCCGCCGGGGGGACGGGCCGGTGCGGGCCCGCCGGGACGGCTCAGCGCCGGGCGGGCAGGGCGGGCAGCTCCGGGCGCAGCAGCCACGCGTCCAGCAGGCCGTCGAGCTCTGCCCAGCGCTGCGGGGGCGCCCAGGAGCGCAGGTGCTCGCGGAAGCCGGCCGTGCTGACCCACCCGTCCCGGTGCGCCTCGACCCAGCCGCGGAGCATGCCCCGGAAGGCCTCCTCGCCCAGGGCCTCGCGCAGGGCGTGGACGGTGAGGGCACCGCGCACGTAGACCACGTCGTCGAACAGGCGCACCTGCCCGGGGTCGCCGATCACGAGGTCCTGGCGCATCCGGGAGAGGGTCTTGTGCGCCTTCTCCGCGTGCCAGCGGGCCGGGCGGTCCCCGGAGGCCTCGGACCAGATCCACTCCGCGTAGGACGCGAAGCCCTCGTTGAGCCAGATCTCCTGCCAGGAGGCGAGCACGAGGCTGTTGCCGAACCACTGGTGGGCCAGCTCGTGGGCCACCAGCCGCTGCTGCTCCCAGTCCGTGCCGAGCTGGTTCTTGCCGAACACGGAGCAGGCGAAGCACTCGAACGGGTCCTCGAGCGACTCGTCCACCACCACCACGGTGTAGCTGGGGAAGGGGTAGGGGCCGAACCACTCCGTGAAGGCCTCGAGCATCCTGCCCTGCTCGGCGAAGGTCTTCTCGGCCTTCTTCCGCCGCTTTCCCGAGCACACGAGGTACTGCGGGACCCGGGAGCCGGTGAGCTCGCCGCGCCGGTACGGCCCGATCTGCACGGTGGCCAGGTACGGCGGCAGCGGCACCCGGGACGTGTAGACCCAGTGGCGCTCGCCGTCGCGCTCGGTCACCGACTCCAGCTCGCCGTGCACCACGACCTCGTAGTCGGCGTCGGCGTGCACGCTCACCCGGTAGGTCGCCCGGTGTGAGGGATGGTCCACGCACGGGAACCAGGTGGAGGAGCCGGTGGGCTGCCCGGCGACGAGCACGCCGTCGTCGAGCTCGGCCCAGCCGATCTCGCCCCACGGGCCGTCGAGGGACTCCGGGTAGCCCTCGTAGGCCACGGTGAGCTCGAAGGACTCCCCGGCGGCGACCGGCCGCGGCAGGGTCAGCACGAGCCGGCTGCCCCGGTGCTCCACGCCGGCCCGGCGGGGGCCCAGCAGCCCGCCGAGCCCGCCGACGCCGACGCGGGCGTCGGTCACGGCGAGCTCGGTGAGGTCCAGCTCGATCCGGTCCGTGTCCCGGAGGGCGCGGCAGGTCAGGGTCGCCCGGGCCTCGAGCCCGTTGTCCTCGACGTCGTAGTCGAGGTCCAGGTCGTAGTGCTCCACGGTGGCCGCGCAGCACCCGACGGACGGGGTGTAGGGGTCCCGGGCGCCGTCCGCCCCGAGGTAGCGGTGCATCGGTGCGGCGCTCACGGGACCAGCAGCAGCTTGCCCTGGGCGGCCCGGGACTGGAGCACCTCGTGCGCCTGCCGTGCCTGCGCCAGCGGGAAGGTCTGCGCGACCCGCACCGTCAGGGACCCGTCGAGCACCGCGTCGAAGAGCTCGCCGGCGCGCCAGTTGCGCTCCTTCTCGTCGAGCAGGTAGTCGTTGAGCGTGGGCCGGGTGACGTACAGGGAGCCGTGGCGGGCGAGGCCCTGCAGGTCGAACGGGGGCACCTGGCCGGAGGAGCCCCCGAAGAGCACCAGCACCCCGCGCTTGCGCAGTGCCCGCAGCGACTCGTCGAAGGTGTCCTTGCCCACGGAGTCGTAGACCACGTCCGCGCCGCGGCCGCCGGTGAGCTCCCGGACCCGCTCCGCGAAGCCCTGGTAGCCGACGATCGCGTGGTCGGCGCCCAGCGAGCGCGCCGTCTCGGCCTTGGCCTGCGAGCCGACCAGGGCGACGACCGTGGCGCCCAGCGACCTCAGCAGCTGCACGGCCAGGCCGCCGACCCCGCCCGCGCCGGCGGTGATCACGGCGACGTCGCCCTCCTGCACCGGGTAGGTGGAGCGGACCAGGTAGTGCGCCGTGAGGCCCTGCAGGGGCAGGGCCGCCGCGACCTCGTCGGAGACCCCGGTGGGCACCCGCAGGGCCTTGTCCGCGTCGACCAGGAAGGCGTCCGCGTACGTGCGGGCGGCCTGCGACGTGGTGACCCGGTCGCCCAGGGCGAAGTGCTCCACCGCGGAGCCGACACCCGTGACCACGCCCATGCCCTCCGAGCCCGGCGTGAAGGGGTGCTCCACGGGGTAGACGCCCTCGCGCTGGTAGACCTCGATGAAGTTCACCCCCGCGGCACGGGTCTCCACGAGCAGCTGGTGCGGGCCCGGTTCGAGGTCCGGGCGCTCGCCGAGGGACAGGACCTCGGGGCCTCCGGGCTGCTCGACCATGACGGATCGGACCATGACGGGTACCTCCTGGACTTCGCGGACGGAACGTCCTCATCGTAGGCACGCCGTCCGGGACGGCACTGCCCGCGGCGGCTCCGCGGGAGTAGCGTGAGCACAAGTGGGGGCACGGCAAGACGCCCGTCATCCTCGAGGTTTGCGTCCGGGAAGCGTAGATTCGGAAGCAGAGCCGTTCCGGGGGGAGCGACGGACGGCCTCGGCCGGAGCGACATCCCGTGCCCCGTGCTGCGGACCCGCGGCCGGGGCGCCGCCGGGGTCGTCGGTGCTCTTCCCGTCACGGTGCATAATTATTGAAGACCATGCATAAAATTGAGCTAGAGTGGGCCGTATGACGTTCAGCGCAGCAGTGTCGGGAGCATCCGGGTACGCCGGGGGAGAGGTCCTCAGGATCCTCGCGGGCCACCCGGGGATCGAGATCGGGGCCGTGGCGGCCCACTCCAACGCCGGTCAGCGGCTGGGGGAGCTGCAGCCGCACCTGCACTCCCTGGCCGACCGCGTGCTCGTCGACACCACGGTCGAGAACCTCGCCGGCCACGACGTCGTCTTCCTCGCCCTGCCGCACGGGGCCTCGGCCGCGATCGCCGCGCAGCTGCCGCCGGAGACCGTGGTGATCGACGCCGGGGCCGACCACCGGCTGGAGTCGGCCGAGGACTGGGACCAGTTCTACGGCTCGGCCCACGCCGGCACCTGGCCCTACGGGCTGCCCGAGCTGCTCGTCGACGGGGAGGGCGCCCGCCAGCGCGAGCGGCTGCGCGGGGCCACGCGGATCGCGGTGCCGGGCTGCTACCCGACCAGTGCCCTGCTCGCCCTGGGCCCGGGCTTCGCCGCCGGGCTCCTGGAGCCCCAGGACGTCGTGATCGTCGCCGCCTCGGGCACCTCGGGCGCCGGCCGGGCCCTGAAGCCGCACCTGCTGGGCTCCGAGGTGATGGGCTCCATGGCCCCCTACGGGGTGGGCGGGGCGCACCGGCACACCCCCGAGATCGAACAGGGGCTGTCCCGGGCCGCGGGCGAGCGCGTACAGATCTCCTTCACCCCGACGCTGGCGCCCATGCCGCGGGGCATCCTCACGACCGCCACCGCCCGGGTCGCCGAGGGCGTCACGGCCGACCGGCTGCGGGACGCCTGGGAGAGCGCCTACGCGGCGGAGCAGTTCGTGACCGTCCTGCCCGAGGGCACGTGGCCGGCCACGAAGTCGGTGGCCGGCTCCAACCACGCCCACCTCCAGCTCGCCCTGGACCCCCGGGCGGGCCGGGTGGTCGTCACCTGCGTCATCGACAACCTCGTCAAGGGCACCGCCGGCGGTGCCGTCCAGTCCATGAACCTCGCCCTCGGCCTGCCCGAGGACACCGGCCTGAACCTCCAAGGAGTCGCACCGTGAGAACGTACCCCTCCCAGCAGCCCGCCGGGACCCTCCGGGTGGACACCGGCCGCGGGGTGGCCGCGGCCCAGGGCTTCCGCGCCGCCGGCGTCGTGGCCGGGTTCAAGGACTCCGGCGGACCCGACCTCGCCCTCGTCGTCAACGACGGGCCGCAGCACCACGTCGGGGCGGTCTACACGACCAACCGGGTCTCGGCCGCCCCCGTGCAGTGGTCCAAGGCCGCGACCGCCGACGGGCGGGCCGCCGCGGTGGTCCTCAACTCGGGCGGGGCCAACGCCTGCACCGGCCCGCAGGGGTTCCAGGCCGCCCACCGCACCGCCGAGCTCGTGGGGGAGGCGCTCGGCGTCGGGGGCGGCGACGTGGTGGTGTGCTCCACCGGGCTGATCGGCGTCCAGCTGCCCATGGACGTGATGGAGCGCGGCCTGCCCGCGGTCGTCGGTGCCCTGGGCGGCGACGACGAGGCCGGGGCCGCCGCCGCCCGGGCCATCATGACCACCGACTCCGTCTCCAAGCAGGCCGCCTACGTCCGCGACGGGTGGACGGTCGGCGGCATGGCCAAGGGCGCGGGCATGCTCGCCCCCGGCCTGGCCACGATGCTCGTGGTCCTCACCACCGACGCCGAGCTCTCCTCGGACGCCCTGCAGTGGGCCCTGGAGGACGCCGTGAAGGTGACCTTCAACCGCACGGACTCCGACGGCTGCATGTCCACCAACGACACCGTGGTCCTGCTGGGCTCGGGCGCCTCCGGGGTCACCCCGGACGAGTTCGAGTTCAGCCAGGCGGTCACGGCGGTGTGCCACTCGCTGGCCCAGCAGCTCATCACGGACGCCGAGGGCGCCTCCCACGACATCGCGATCACCACGGTCAACGCGGCGACCGAGAAGCAGGCCGAGGACGTGAGCCGCTCGGTGGCCCGCTCCAACCTGTTCAAGGCGGCGATCTTCGGCAACGACCCCAACTGGGGGCGCGTGCTGTCCGCGGTGGGCACCACCGACGCCGCGTTCGACCCGGACAAGCTCGACGTCACCATCAACGGGGTGACCGTGTGCCGCAACGGGGCCATCGGCGATCCCCGGGAGGACGTGGACCTCGCCGCCGACCGGCGGGTGGGCGTGCTGATCGACCTCAAGGCCGGGGACGCGGACGCGACCGTGTGGACCAACGACCTCACCCACGACTACGTCGAGGAGAACAGCGCCTACTCCAGCTGAGCGTCGCATCAGCCCACCGCAGCACCGTCCACCGCAGCACCGCCCACGGCGCAGGAGAACCATGCCCCACCCGAGTGACCCGACCCGCTACGAGACCGCCCGGCTGAAGGCGGCCACCCTGATGGAGGCCCTGCCCTGGATCCAGCGCTACGCGGGCGCCGTGATGGTCTTCAAGTACGGGGGCAACGCCATGGTCTCCGAGCCGCTGCGCGAGGCCTTCGCCCAGGACATGGTCTTCCTGCGCCACGTCGGCGTCCGGCCGGTGGTCGTGCACGGCGGCGGCCCGCAGATCAACCGGATGCTGGAGCGGCTGGGCATCGCCTCCGAGTTCCGCGGCGGGCTGCGGGTGACGTCCCGTGAGGCCGTGGACGCGATCCGGATGGTGCTCACGGGCCAGGTCCAGCGCGAGCTCGTCTCCCTGCTCAACGCCACCGGCCCCTACGCCGTCGGGCTGTCCGGGGAGGACGCCGAGCTCTTCCGCGCGGTGCGCCGGGGCACGGTCGTGGACGGCGTCGAGGTGGACCTGGGCCACGTGGGCGAGGTGGTCGGCGTCAACGCCGAGCCCCTCACCCAGCTCCTCGAGGCCGGGCGGATCCCGGTGGTCTCCTCCGTGGCCCCCGAGGTCGACGACGCCGGCCGGCCGACCGGGGAGATCCTCAACGTCAACGCCGACACCGCGGCGGCCGCCGTCGCGGTGGCCCTGCGCGCGGAGAACTTCGTGGCGCTCACCGACGTCGAGGGCCTCTACGCGAACTGGCCCGACCGGGACTCCCTCATCGCCTCGCTCTCCGCCTCGGAGCTGCGGGCCATGCTCCCCGGTCTGCAGGCGGGGATGATCCCCAAGATGGAGGCGGCCCTGCGGGCCGTGGAGGGCGGGGCGCGCCGGGCGTCCATCGTGGACGGGCGCAGCCCGCACGCGTGCCTGCTCGAGATCTTCACCGACACCGGCATCGGAACCCAGCTCGTCCCCGACCACGGAGCCTCGTCATGACCGCCGCCCAGCACACCACCTCCCGCTACTCCGCGCAGGCCGCCCTGCTCGGGGAGTACGACGACTCCCTGCTCGGCGTCTTCGGCAGCCCCTCCCTCGTGCTCACCCACGGCCACGGCGCCGTGGTCACCGACGCCGACGGCCGCGACTACCTGGACCTGCTCGCGGGCATCGCCGTCAACGCCCTCGGCCACGCCCACCCCCGCTGGGTGGAGATCGTCTCCCGCCAGCTGGCCACGCTGGGCCACGTCTCCAACTTCTTCACCTCGCCCCAGCAGATCGCCCTCGCCGGGAAGCTGCTGTCCCTGGCCGGGGCCCCGGCCGGGTCCCACGTGTTCTTCGCGAACTCCGGGACCGAGGCGAACGAGGCGGCGTTCAAGCTCGCCCGGCGGCACGGCCAGGAGCACCCCGGCCCGGACGGACGGCCCCGCACCACGGTCCTCGCCCTCGAGTCGGCCTTCCACGGGCGCACCATGGGCGCCCTCGCCCTGACCGCCAAGGAGGCCTACCGGGCGCCCTTCGAGCCGCTGCCCGGCGGGGTGCGGCACATCCCCGCCACCCTCGAGGCCCTCGAGCAGCACCTCGACGCCACGGTCGCCGCGCTCGTCGTGGAGCCGGTGCAGGGCGAGGCCGGCGTGCGGGAGCTGCCCGAGGGCTTCCTCCGGCGCGCCCGGGAGCTGACCCGCCGGCACGGCGCGCTGCTGGTCGTGGACGAGGTGCAGACCGGCGTGGGCCGCACGGGGCGCTGGTTCGCGTCCTCGACCGAGCTCACCGGCGAGGACCTGCCGGACGCGCTCACCTTGGCCAAGGGCCTGGGCGGGGGCTTCCCGATCGGGGCCATGCTCACCGTGGGGCCCGAGGTCTCCGCCCTGCTGGGCGCCGGACAGCACGGCACCACCTTCGGCGGCAACCCGCCGGCCACCGCCGCGGGACTGGCCACCGTCACCGTCATCGAGGAGGACGGACTGCTCGAGCAGGCCCGCACGGTCGGGGCCCTGCTCGGCGACGGGCTGCGGGCGGTCCCCGGCGTCGGCGAGGTGCGCCAGCGCGGCCTGCTCATCGGCGCCGACCTCCACGTCCCCGCGGGCGCCACCGCCCCGTTCGGGCCCGCCGTGGTCGAGGCCGCCCGGGACGCCGGGTTCATCGTCAACGCCACCGGTCCCGCGACCCTGCGCCTGGCTCCGCCCCTGATCCTCACGCAGGAGCAGGCGCGCACCTTCCTCGAGGCCCTGCCCGGGATCCTCTCCACCGCCACCACCGCCGTCGCGGCCCCCGCCGCGTCCCCGGCCGGCACCCCTCCGGCCGCCGTCCCCGCGAAAGAAGCATGAAACCGTCCATGACCCCCCGCCACTTCCTCGTCGACACGGACCTCACCCAGCAGGAGCAGTCCGAGGTGCTCGAGCTCGCGCTCGCCCTCAAGGCCGACCGGTGGGCCCACCGCCCCTACGCCGGCCCGCAGACCGTGGCCGTCATCTTCGACAAGACCTCCACCCGCACCCGGGCCTCCTTCTCCGCCGGCATCGCCGACCTCGGCGGCAACCCCCTGGTGATCAACCCGGGGGAGTCCCAGCTGGGCAAGGAGAGCGTGGCCGACACGGCACGCGTGTTCTCCCGCATGGTCGCCACGATCGTCTGGCGCACCTACGCCCAGTCCGCGCTCGAGGAGATGGCCGCCGCCTCGGACGTGCCCGTGGTCAACGGGCTCTCCGACGCCTACCACCCCTGCCAGATCCTCGCCGACCTGCTCACGGTCCGCGAGCACCGCGGGGACCCCGCCGGGCTGACCTTCGCCTACCTCGGGGACGCCGCCAACAACATGGCCCACTCCTACCTGCTGGGCGGGGCCACCGCCGGCATGCACGTGCGGGTGGCCGGGCCGCAGGGCTACCTGCCGGACCCGGGAGTCGTCCGGGCCGCCGAGGAGCGGGCCTCCCGGACCGGCGGGTCGGTGCAGGTGACCACCGACCCGGCCGAGGCGCTCGCCGGCGCGGACGTCGTGTGCACCGACACCTGGGTGTCCATGGGGCAGGAGGCCGAGACCGAGGCGCGGGCCCGGATCTTCAGGCCCTACGGCGTGGACGCCGCCGCCATGGCCCGGGCCGCGCCCGGGGCGCTGTTCCTGCATTGCCTGCCCGCCTTCCGGGGCTCGGAGGTCGCCGCGGAGGTCATCGACGGCCCGCAGTCGGTCGTCTGGGACGAGGCCGAGAACCGGCTGCACGCGCAGAAGGCGCTGCTGGTGTGGCTCATGGCCCGGTCCGGGCGCTACGACCTCGACGCCGCCCGGTCCCCGGCCCTGCCGGCATGAGCATCCCGGCGACGAAGACCGCCCGGCAGGCACGGATCGTGGCCCTGGTCACCGGCGGCGCGGTCCACTCCCAGGCCGAGCTGGCGGCCCTGCTGGCCCGGGACGGCGTGCAGGTCACACAGGCCACGCTCTCCCGGGACCTGGTCGAGCTCGGCGCCGTCCGGGTCCGGGACGGGTCCGGCGCCCTCGTCTACGCGGTCCCGCAGGCCGGGGCCGACCGCTCGCCCGCCTCCGGGATCACCCAGGAGGTGCTCGACGCGCGGCTGGCGGCCCTGTGCCGGGAGCTGCTCGTCACGGCCGAGGCCAGCGCCAACCTCGTGGTGCTGCGCACCCCGCCGGGCGCCGCCCAGTACTTCGCCTCCGCCATCGACACCTCCGTGCTCCCGGCGGTGCTCGGGACCATCGCCGGCGACGACACCATCATGGTGGTCTGCCGGGAGGCCGACGGCGGCGAGGCCGTGGCCCGCCGCTTCCTGGAGCTCGCCGACTGATCCGCGCCCCGCGGGACCGGCCGCGGGGCGCCCGCGGGCACCGGCCGGCCGCCGGCCGGTGTGGTGCAATGGCTCCCACGTCGTCCGCCCCGGAAGGAAGCCCGTCATGCCGAACCTGGCGTCCCTGCTCGCCGACACCGCCGCACGCCACCCCGACCGCCCGGCCGTGGTGCTGGACGACCACGTCCTCGGCTACGCCGAGCTCGACGGGCTCGCGGCCCGGGCCGCGGGGCTCCTGCGCGCCACCGGGGTGCGCGCCGGGGACCGGGTGGCGCTCATCGCGCCGAACGTCCCGCCGATGCCGATCGCCTACTACGGCGTCCTGCGCGCCGGGGCCGTGGTCGTCCCGCTGAACCCGCTGCTCACCCCCCGGGAGCTGGCCCACCACTTCCGCGACGCCGGGATCACCGCCGTGGTGGTGTGGGAAGCGATGGCGGGGACGGCCCGGGCCGCCCTCGCCGACCTCGGCCTCGACGTCCCCGTCCTGGAGCTCGGCGCCGGGACCGGGCAGCAGCTCGCGGCGGCCGATCCGCTGTCCGGGGTGGTGGAGCGCGCGGCGGAGGACATGGCCGTGCTGCTCTACACCTCCGGCACCACCGGCCGGCCCAAGGGGGCGATGCTCACCCACGACAACCTGCGGGGCAACGCCGCGGCGGTCGTGGACCTGTTCCGGATCACCGAGCAGGACGTGTTCTTCGGCGGGCTGCCGCTCTTCCACGTCTTCGGCCAGACCGTGGCGCTCAACGCGGTGGTGGCCGCCGGCGCGGCGGTGACCCTGCTGCCCCGCTTCGCCCCGCGCACCGTCCTGGAGATCCTCGAGCGGGACGGCGTCACGGTCTTCGCCGGGGTGCCCAGCATGTACGTGGCGCTGCTCGAGGCGCTCGGGGAGCGTGCCGCGTCCTTCCCCGCGCTGCGGGCCGCGATCTCCGGTGGGGCCGCGCTGCCGGTGGAGGTGCTCCGGCGCTTCGAGCGGACGTTCGGCACCCGCCTGCTCGAGGGCTACGGGCTGTCGGAGACCTCCCCGGTGGTGTGCTTCAACCGGTTCGAGGGCCCGCGCCGGCCGGGCTCGATCGGCACGGCGGTGCCCGGCGCGGACCTGCGGGTGCTGGACGACCGGGGGCGGGAGCTGCCGCGCGGGCAGGTGGGGGAGCTGGCCGTGGCGGGCCCGTACGTGATGGCCGGCTACTGGCGCAACCCGGAGGCCACCGAGGCGGCGATCCGCGGCGGCTGGTTCCGCACCGGCGACCTGGCGCGCGTGGACGAGGACGGCTTCCACTACATCGTGGACCGCAAGAAGGACATGGTGCTGCGCGGCGGCTACAACGTGTACCCCCGCGAGGTCGAGGAGGTGCTGTACGAGCACCCCGCCGTCGCGGAGGTCGCCGTCGTCGGCGTCCCGGACGAGGCGCAGGGCCAGGAGGTCGCGGCGTTCGTGGTCCTCACGGCCGAGGCCGCCGCGGACGGGGAGCGCCTGGTGCCCGAGCTGCGGTCCTGGGTGCGCGAGCGCCTGGCCTCCTACAAGCGCCCGCGGCTCTACCGGGTCGTCGGGTCCCTGCCGAAGGGGCCCACCGGCAAGATCCTCAAGCGCGAGGTGGAGCGGCTGGCCTAGCGGGCGGTGTACTCCTCGAGCACCGGGAGCAGGTCGGCGCGCTCGAAGACGCGGGCGAAGTCGGCGGCGGAGTGGGCGCCGGCCGTCTGGGAGGCCCCCGCCTCCAGCAGGGTCCGGACGACGGCCTCGTTGCCCCGGAAGACGGCGCTGAGCAGCGCGGTCTGCCCGTTGTCGTTGACCCGGTCCGGATCCGCCCCGGCCTCGAGCAGCGCCGCGACGGTGTCCTCCCGCTGGTGGTAGGCGGCGAGGATGAGCAGGGTGTCGCCCTTGCCGTTGGTGAGGTTCACCGGGACGCCGGCGCGCACGGCGGGCAGCAACTCCTCCGTGCGGCCCTCCCGGGCCATGTCGAAGAGGGTCAGCACGTAGGCCATCTCCTCCTCGGTGAGCTGCGGGGCGGCCGGGTCCTGGGACGGCTGGGGCTTGTCGGTCACGGCGGGTCCTTCGGGGTCGTCGGGCGGGTCCTCAGAGGGCAGTTTATCGGGGACGGCGCCGCCCGGGCACACCCCGGTACCCGGGTCTTGACGTTGCAGTAACCGCCTGGCACGCTCGTGTGACACAGCTCACCCCGACCGTTCCACGCGCCGGTGCCCGCGCACCGGGGATCCGGAGTCCCCATGACCAACCTCGCCGCCCTCCTCCGCGACTCGGCCGCCGCGGCCCCCGACGCCCGGGCGGTCGTGCTCGACGACCGGGTCCTGAGCTACGGAGCCCTCGACGACCTCTCCGCCCGGGTGGCCTCGACGCTCGCCGCCGCCGGCATCCGGCCGGGGGACCGCGTGGCGATGATCCTGCCCAACGTCCCGCACATGCCGATCGCCTACTACGGCATCCTGCGCCTGGGCGGCGTGGTCGTGCCCCTCAACCCCCTGCTCAGCGCCCGGGAGCTGACCTACCACTTCCAGGACGCCGAGGTCTCCCTGGTGCTGGTGTGGGAGGCCGTGGCCGAGGCCGCCCGCGCCGCCGTCGGGCAGCTGCCGCGGGAGGTGCCCGTGGTCGAGGTGACGGCCACCGGGACGCTGCAGCGCCTCGGCGCGGTGCCGCCGATGCCGGAGCTCGCCGACCGGGCCGACCACGAGCCCGCCGTCCTGCTCTACACCTCCGGGACCACGGGCCGGCCCAAGGGCGCGGTGCTGACCCACCACAACCTGCGGGCCAACGCGGAGCTCTCGGCGAGCCTGTTCGGCCTCGGGCCCGGGGACGTGATGTTCGGGGGGCTGCCGTTCTTCCACGTCTTCGGCCAGACCGTGGCCCTCAACGGCGTCATCGCCGCCGGGGCGGCGGTCACGCTGCTGCCCCGCTTTGACCCCGCCAAGGCCCTGGAGATCCTCGTCCGTGACGGGGTGACCGTCTTCGCCGGGGTGCCCAGCATGCACATCGCGCTGCTCCACGCCGCCGGCGAGGGACCCGTCGAGCTGCCGCACCTGCGGGCCGGGATCTCGGGCGGCTCCCCGCTGCCGGTGGAAGTCCTCGAGCGCTTCGAGCGGGTCCTCGGCGCCCCCGTCTACGAGGGCTACGGGCTGTCCGAGACCTCCCCGGTGGTGTGCTTCAACCAGGAGGCGCACGGCCGCAGGCCGGGGTCCATCGGCACCGTGGTGCGCGGGGCGCGGCTGCGGGTCGTCGACGACCGGGACGAGGACGTCCCCGCCGGGGAGATCGGCGAGCTCGTGGTGGCGGGGGAGTACGTGATGGCCGGCTACTGGCGCAACCCGGAGGCCACCGAGGCGGCGATCCGCGGCGGCTGGTTCCACACGGGCGACCTGGCGCGCGTGGACGAGGACGGCTTCCACTACATCGTGGACCGCAAGAAGGACATGGTGCTGCGCGGCGGCTACAACGTGTACCCCCGCGAGGTCGAGGAGGTCATCTACCAGTTCCCCGGCATCGCGGAGGCGGCCGTGGTCGGGGTGCCGGACGAGACCCTCGGCGAGGAGGTCGCGGCCGTCGTCGCCTTCCGCGACGCCCCCGGGGCCGGGACGGACGCCAGGCTCGACGAGCTGGACGCCTTCGTGCGCGAGCGCGTGGCCAGGTACAAGCACCCGCGCTACTACAAGGTGGTCGACGAGCTGCCCAAGGGCCCGACCGGCAAGATCCTCAAGCGCTCCCTCGACCTGGAGGGCGCCGGGCGGCGGAACTGAGCCCGGCACGCCGGAGGGCCCGGCCGCGATCCGCGGCCGGGCCCTCCTCCCGTCCTCCGGCGGTCCGCCGGCGGCAGCGATCCGGTCGGGGCCCCTGCAGGACCCCGGCCCGGGATCAGTTGGCCATCATGGCCGGGTTCGCCTGGGGCTCGCGCTCCACGGAGACGTGCTCGTTGGGCACGCAGTGGGTCATGGTCAGACCCGCCACGCTGCGCGGGCCGTTGTTGCCGAGGTTGGCCACACGCTGCTGCTCCTCCTCGTTCAGGCGCTGGGTGGGCAGCGGGCCGAGGTCCTTGACGTCCTCGAGGGAGACGCCGATGCCGTCGCCCACGCGCCGGCCCATCTCGTCCTCGACCATGTAGAAGTGCCAGACCATGCGCTCCTGGATCGGGCGGTCGCACTGGGAGAGCGCGTCGATCAGGTTGGCGATGAGCTCCTCCTTCTCCCAGTCCTCCTGGAGCTGGAAGCGCTCGCCGGCCTGCTTGTAGTCGTTGGTCCGCTCGATCCGTGCGCGGGTCAGGCGCGCGTTGAGCTGCGGGCCGACCTCGGGCTGGTAGCCCTCGGGCTTCGGCGCCTCCTGGACGCCGCCGGTGATGGACGGCTCGTAGTTCACGTGCGGGTTCTGGCCCGGGGCGTGGTCCACGGCGTAGGCCATCTGGCCGTCGCGCTGGTTGGTGGCCACCGGCACCTTCGGCGCGTTGACCGGCAGCTGCAGGTAGTTCGGGCCCACGCGGTAGCGCTGGGTGTCCGAGTACGAGAAGGTGCGGCCCACGAGCATCTTGTCGTCGGAGAAGTCCAGGCCGTCCACCAGCACGCCGGTGCCGAAGGCGATCTGCTCGTTCTCGGCGAAGAAGTTCTGCGGGTTGCGGTTGAGCACCATGCGCCCGACCGGCTTCGGCGGGAACAGCTCCTCCGGCCACACCTTCGTGTCGTCCAGCGGGTCGAAGTCCAGCTCGGGGTGGTCGTGGTCCTCCATGACCTGGACCAGCAGCTCCCACTCGGGGTAGTCGCCGGCCTCGATCGCGTCGTAGAGGTCCTTCGTGTGCGAGCCCAGGGTCTTCGCCTGGATGTTCGCCGCGTCCTCGGAGGTCAGGGACTTCACGCCCTGCTTCGGGATCCAGTGGTACTTCACCAGCACGGACTCGCCCTGCGCGTTGACCCACTTGTAGGTGTTCACGCCGAAGCCCTGCTGGTGGCGGTAGTCCGCCGGGATCCCGCGCGGGGAGAACAGGATCGTGATCATGTGCATCGCCTCGGGCGACTGGCTCCAGAAGTCGAAGGCACGGTTGGCCACGCCGGACTCGAAGTTCACGGGGTCCGGCTTCTGGGAGTGGATGAAGTCGGGGAACTTGATGGCGTCGCGGATGAAGAACACGCCGAGGTTGTTGCCGACGAGGTCCCAGTTGCCGTCCTCGGTGTAGAACTTCACCGCGAAGCCGCGCGGGTCGCGGGCGACCTCGGAGGAGTCGCGGCCGCCGGCCACGGTGGAGAAGCGCAGGGCGACGTCGGTGCGCTTGCCCGGCTCCTGGAACAGCTTGGCGCGGGTGTACTTGGCGATGGGCTCGTCGCCGTACTTCCCGTAGGCCTCGAAGTAGCCGAAGGCCGTGGTGCCGCGGGCGTGCACCACGCGCTCGGGGATGCGCTCGCGGTCGAAGTGGCTCATCTTCTCGAGGAACGCGTAGTTCTCGAGGGTCGCCGGACCGCGCGAGCCGACGGTGCGGGTGTTCTGGTTGTCGTGGACCGGGTGGCCCTGACGCGTGGTGAGGGACTGCTCGGGAGCGTTCGTCATGGGGGTTCCTCTCGGGGTAGGGACCGGGTGTGCGGCACGGCCGGGACGCGAGGGCCCCGGACGCTGCGGGTGGGCCCGTCCGACGAGGACGGGACCGTGCTCACAGTATGTCGGATGCGCCCGGCTATTGCTAGCTATTCATAATTGCCGTGGGTCGCCGCCCGGGCCGCCCGCCGTGCCCCCGCCGGAGTGCATAAATACAACTTGGCGTGTATAGTCATGCACAGAGACGGGGCCCACGCCGTGGTGCCCGGACGACCGACGAAGGGAAACACCGTGACCGAGCGCGTAGTGCTGGCCTACTCCGGAGGCCTGGACACCTCCGTGGCCATCGGCTGGATCGGCGAGGCGACGGGGGCCGAGGTCGTCGCCGTGGCCGTCGACGTGGGACAGGGAGGGGAGGACCTCGAGACCATCCGGCAGCGCGCCCTGGACTGCGGCGCCGTGGAGGCCTACGTGGCCGACGCCCGCGACGAGTTCGCGGCCGAGTACTGCATGCCCGCGCTGCAGGCCAACGCCCTGTACATGGACGCCTACCCCGTGGTCTCGGCGCTGTCCCGGCCGGTCATCGTCAAGCACCTGGTGGCCGCGGCCAAGCGGTTCGGCGCCTCGACCGTCGCCCACGGCTGCACCGGCAAGGGCAACGACCAGGTCCGCTTCGAGGTCGGCATCCAGACCCTGGGCCCGGAGCTCAAGTGCATCGCCCCGGTCCGCGACCTCGCGCTGACCCGGGACAAGGCCATCACCTACGCCGAGAAGCACGACCTGCCGATCGCCACGACCAAGAAGAACCCCTTCTCGATCGACCAGAACGTCTGGGGCCGCGCCGTGGAGACCGGGTTCCTCGAGGACATCTGGAACGCCCCCACCAAGGACGTCTACGACTACACGGACGACCCCACCTTCCCGCCCCCGGCCGACGAGGTCGTCATCAGCTTCGCGGGCGGCATCCCCGTGGCCATCGACGGCCAGCCCGTCACCCCGCTGCAGGCCATCCAGGAGATGAACCGCCGCGCCGGCGCGCAGGGCGTGGGCCGGATCGACATCGTGGAGGACCGGCTCGTGGGCATCAAGTCCCGCGAGGTCTACGAGGCCCCCGGCGCCATGGCCCTGATCGCCGCCCACCGCGAGCTGGAGAACGTCACGATCGAGCGCGAGCAGGCCCGCTTCAAGCGGACGGCCACCCAGCGCTGGACCGAGCTCGTCTACGACGGCCAGTGGTTCTCCCCGCTGAAGCAGTCCCTCGACGCGTTCATCCAGGACACCCAGAAGTACGTCGACGGCGACATCCGGATGACCCTGCACGCCGGCCAGGCCACCGTCACCGGGCGCCGGTCCCGCACCTCCCTGTACGACTTCAACCTCGCCACCTACGACGAGGGGGACGCCTTCGACCAGTCCCAGGCCCGCGGGTTCATCGAGCTGTTCGGCATGTCCTCGAAGGTCGCGGCGTCTCGCGACCAGCGCCTCGCGGCCGAGGGCAAGTAGACCAGCAGCACGTAGGCTCGTGCCGAGCAGGAACGGGCACGACGACGGAGGGCCCCATCCCGGCGGTGGGGCCCTCCGCGCACGCCGGGGGAGCGCCCCCGGCCCGCACCGACGGGACCGCCAGGACGGCAGAAGGAGAGACATGGCGCAGCAGGACAAGCACGGCACCAACGAGGGCGCGCTCTGGGGCGGGCGCTTCGCCGGGGGGCCGGCCGACGCCCTGGCGGCCCTGAGCAGGTCGACGCACTTCGACTGGCGGCTCGCCCCCTACGACATCGCGGGCTCCCGCGCCCACGCCCGGGTGCTGCACACGGCGGGGCTGCTGAGCGGCGAGGAGCTCGAGGGCATGCTCGCGGCCCTGGACCGGCTCGAGGCCGACGTGCGCTCCGGCGCCTACGCCCCCGCCCCCTCGGACGAGGACGTGCACGGCTCCCTCGAGAAGGGGCTGATCGAACGGGCCGGCCCCGAGCTCGGCGGCAAGCTGCGCGCCGGGCGCTCCCGCAACGACCAGATCGCGACCCTCGGGCGGATGTACCTGCGCGACCACGCCGCGATCATCGCCGGCAACGTGCTCGACGTGGTCCGGTCCCTGCTCGACCAGGCGCAGGCCCACCCCGAGGCCCCCATGCCCGGGCGCACCCATCTTCAGCACGCCCAGCCCGTCCTGCTGTCCCACCACCTGCTCGCCCACGCGTGGGCCATGCTGCGGGACGTCCAGCGCCTGGTCGACTGGGACGCCCGCGCCGCGGTGTCCCCCTACGGCTCCGGGGCCCTCGCCGGGTCCTCCCTGGGCCTGGACCCGGCCGCCGTGGCCGCGGAGCTGGGGTTCGACTCCGCCGTGCACAACTCCATCGACGGCACGGCCTCGCGCGACGTCTATGCCGAGTTCTCCTGGATCACCGCGATGATCGCGGTGGACATGTCGCGGATCTCCGAGGAGATCACCACGTGGGCCACCAAGGAGTTCTCGTTCGTCACGCTCGACGACGCCTTCTCCACGGGCTCCTCGATCATGCCCCAGAAGAAGAACCCGGACATCGCCGAGCTCGCCCGCGGCAAGGCCGGCCGGCTGATCGGCGACCTGGCGGGCCTGCTGGCCACGCTCAAGGGCCTGCCGCTCGCCTACAACCGGGACCTGCAGGAGGACAAGGAGCCGGTCTTCGACGCGATCGACCAGCTCGAGGTCCTGCTGCCCGCCGTCGCGGGCATGATCGGGACGCTGTCCTTCAACACGCGGCGCATGGCCGAGCTCGCGCCCCAGGGCTTCGCCCTGGCCACGGACGTGGCCGAGTGGCTCGTGCGCCAGGGCGTGCCCTTCCGCGACGCCCACGAGATCGCCGGGGACGCGGTGCGGGTCTGCGAGCAGCGCGGGATCGAGCTCTGGGACCTCTCCGACGAGGACTTCGCCGGGATCTCCGCGCACCTGACCCCCGGCGTGCGCGAGGTCCTCACGGTGGCGGGCTCGCTGGCCTCGCGCAGCGCCCAGGGCGGCACCGCCCCGTCCGCGGTCGCGGCCCAGATCGGCGAGCTCGAGCGGCAGGTGGCGGAGGTCGCGGCGTTCTCGCGGCGGGCGCCGATCGTCCAGGGATGACGGCCGGGGCGCCCGTGGACGGGTCCGCGCTGCTCGCGCTGCTCGCGCGGCCGGCCCCCGAGGCCGCACCGCACCTGCTCGGCGCCCTCCTCGGCCACCGGGGCGAGGACGGCGCCGTGGTCGTGCGGATCACGGAGATCGAGGCCTACGGGGGGCCGGCCGGCTCCGACCTGCCCGACCCCGGCGCGCACACCTGGGGCGGGCGCACCGCGCGCAACGCCTCGATGTTCGGCCCGCCGGGCCACGTCTACGTGTACTTCACCTACGGCATGCACCACGCGGTCAACCTCGTCTGCCGGCCCGAGGGCACGGCGGGCGGCTGCCTCGTGCGGGCCGGGGAGGTCGTGGAGGGCGTCGAGCTGGCCCGGGCCCGCCGCGCCCGGGGCCGGACCAGCCCCGTGCCCGACGCCGCCCTGGCCCGCGGCCCCGGCAACCTGGCCAAGGCGCTGGGCATCGACCTGAGCCACGACGGCGCCGGGCTCGCGGCCGGGGACCCGGCCGCGCCGGGCTTCTTCCTGGTCCCGCCGGGGACCGGCACGACCGCGCCGGTGGCCTCCGGCCCGCGCACCGGGGTGTCCGGGCCGGGGGGCACCGCCGAGTTCCCCTGGCGCTGGTGGATCCCGGGGGAGCCCTCCGTCTCCCCGTACCGTGCCGCCGCCCCGCGCCGCCGCCACCGGCCGCCGGGACCGGCGGCCGCGCAGGACGGCTAGCATGACGTGCGTGAGCGAATCCGTTGAGCAGATGATCGAGCGCCTGTGCGTGAAGATCCCCGACTACCCCGAACCGGGGGTCCTCTTCCGGGACCTCACGCCCCTGTTCGCGGACGCCGCCGGCTTCCGGCGGACCATCGACGCGCTGGCCGACGCCTTCCGCGGCCAGTTCGACTACGTGGCCGGGATCGAGGCGCGCGGCTTCCTCATGGCCGGGGCCGTGGCCTACGCCTCCGGCGTCGGCCTGATCCCGGTGCGCAAGGCCGGGAAGCTGCCGCGCGAGACCTTCCGCGAGGAGTACGTCCTCGAGTACGGCTCGGCGGTGCTGGAGATCCACACCGACGACGTGCCCCGCGGCGCCCGGGTGCTCGTGCTCGACGACATCCTGGCCACCGGCGGCACCCTGGGCGCCACCGCCCAGCTGCTGCACCGGGCCGGCCTGCACGTCGCCGGGTTCGGGCTGGTCATGGAGCTCACGGACCTGCGGGGCCGCAGCCGCCTCGGCGGCCACCGCGTCCGGGCCCTGTACCGCGTCTGACCCGGGACGTCGTCCCCGCCGCCGGGCCTGTTACGCAACGTGCGGCGGCGCGGCCGGGGGATCGCCGGGGGTACCGGTAGAATCGATGGTCTGCTCGATCCGGAACGAGGTGTCCACCCATGGCAGAGACTGTCGCCACGACGGCGGCCGAGCAACTTGCTGTCGAGCGCGCGTACGTCGCGATGCTCTACGACCGGCTCGACGAGCTGCGGGCCGAGAAGACGGCGGAGCTCGCGGCCGTGCGCCGCAGCGAGTCGGCCGGCAACCACCAGAACCGTGCGGAGCGCGACGCCTTCGCCTCCCACTACGAGGACCGCCTCGCCCAGCTGGAGGCCGTGGACCACCGGCTCGTCTTCGGGCGGCTGGACACCCACGAGGGCGACCGCCGCTACGTCGGGCGCATCGGCCTGGCCACGCAGGACCACCAGCGGCTCATGGTCGACTGGCGCGCCCGGGAGGCCGCCGCGTTCTACCAGGCGACCGCCCAGAACCACATGGGCATCCGCCGGCGCCGGCATCTGATCCTGGAGGGCCGGGACGTCGCCGCCCTGGAGGACGACGTGCTGGACCCGGAGATGCTCGACGACGAGGGCGTGCTCCACGGGGAGGGCGCCCTGCTCGCCGCGCTGAACCAGAAGCGCACCGGGCGGATGTCCGACATCGTCGCGACCATCCAGGCCGAGCAGGACCGGATCATCCGCGCCCCGCTGCCGGGTGTGCGCGTGGTGCAGGGCGGGCCCGGCACCGGCAAGACCGCCGTGGCGCTGCACCGGGCCGCGTACCTGCTCTACGAGCACCGGGAGCGGCTGCGCAAGGCCGGGGTGCTCATCGTGGGCCCGTCGTCGTCGTTCCTCTGGTACATCGAGCGCGTCCTGCCCGCGCTCGGGGAGACCGGCGTGGTCATGTCCTCGCTGGCCGAGCTCTTCCCCGGCGTCACCGCGGTCCCGGAGCGGGACCCGCGGACGGCGCGGCTGAAGTCGACCCTGGACATGGCCGACGTCATCGCCAAGGCCGTGCGCGACCGGCAGAAGGTCCCCGCGCAGCCCCAGGTGCTGCGTGTCGACACGCACCGGGTGACGCTGAGCCCGCGCACCGTCAAGCGTGCCCGGGACAGGGCCCGCGCCACGGGCAAGCCGCACAACGAGGCGCGCAACACCTTCGTGAAGATCGTGCTGCGCGAGCTCACCGAGCAGCTCGGCGAGCACCTCAACACCACCAGCGGCAACGTGATGGACCGCTCCTACCTCGCCGAGGACATCCGGCAGGCCCGGGACGTGCGGATCGCCCTCAACCTCGCGTGGATGCCGCTGTCCCCGCAGACGCTGGTCGACCAGCTCTTCAGCAAGCGGCACTACCTCGAGTCGGCGGCCCCGCACCTGGACGCCGCCCAGGTCGAGGCGCTGCTGCGCCCGGCCGGCAGCCCGTTCACGGTGGCCGACGTGCCGCTGCTGGACGAGGCCGCCGAACTGCTGGGCGACCTCGAGCAGGCCGGGGTGCGCCGGCGGGCCGAGTCCGAGCGCGAGCAGCGCAAGGCCACGGACAACGCCGAGCGGGCGCTGCAGAACATGCACCAGAGCCTCGAGGACGTCGGCGCCGACGGCATCGTCACCGCCGCCCAGCTGACGGACTTCAACGCCGCGTCCCAGCACCGCATGACCGCGGCCGAGGCGGCCACCGCCGACCGCACGTGGGCCTACGGCCACGTCGTGGTCGACGAGGCGCAGGAGCTGTCCCCGATGCAGTGGCGGGTGCTCATGCGCCGGTGCCCCATGAAGTCCTTCACCGTGGTCGGGGACATCGCCCAGGCCGGCTCGGCGACCGCCGCGCACAGCTGGGGCGACGCCCTCGAGCCGTTCGTGGGGGAGCGCTTCGTCCTCGACGAGCTCACGGTCAACTACCGCACCCCGGCCGCGATCGCCGAGGCCGCCGTCGACGTCGCCCGCGCCGCCGGCCTGGACATCTCCGCGCCCCGGGCGGTGCGGGAGGGCGAGCCCCCGGTCGTCAGCCGGGTCGGCCCCGCGCAGGTGGTCGAGGCCGTGCTCGACGAGGTCCGCTCCGAGCTCGAGCTCGTCAACGGGGGACTCGTGGCCGTGATCGTGCCCGAGGACCGCGTGCCCGGGATCGGCGCCGCCCTGGCCGAGGCGATGCCGGGACTGGTCGGCGCCGGGGTGCGCCGCCTGGACCGGCAGGTGGTGGTGCTCTCCGCCTGGGACGCGAAGGGCCTGGAGTTCGACTCCGTGGTCCTGCTCGAGCCGCAGGCCCTGCTGGACGAGGTCGGCGGCGGGGTCGGCAACCTGTACGTGGCCATGACCCGCCCCACCCAGCGCCTGCGCATCGTATCCGCGGCCGGGCTGCCGGCCGGGCTCGACCGCTTCTGACGCCGGACCGGCACCGGGGCGCGGACGGGACGCCCGTCCGCGCCCTGGTACCTTGGAATCCGTGTCGAACGCAATTGATCTGAACTCCCAGCACAACGACCCGGCCTTCGCCAACATCTGGCAGGAGCTGCAGTGGCGCGGCCTGGTGCACGTGTCGACCGACGAGTCGGCGCTCGAGAAGTCGCTGTCGGAGGAGGAGCTCACCTATTACTGCGGGTTCGACCCCACCGCCGCGTCCCTGCACCTGGGGCACCTGGTCCAGCTGCTGCTCATGCGCCGGCTCCAGCTGGCCGGGCACCACCCGATCGGGCTGGTGGGCGGGTCCACCGGGCTGATCGGCGACCCCCGGCAGAGCTCCGAGCGGGTGCTGAACTCCAAGGAGACGGTGGCGCAGTGGGTGGACCTGCTGCGCGGGCAGGTCGAGCGGTTCCTCTCCTTCGAGGGGGAGAACCGGGCCGTGATGGTCAACAACCTGGACTGGACCTCGCAGCTGTCGGCCATCGACTTCCTGCGCGACATTGGCAAGCACTTCCGGGTGGGCACGATGATCAAGAAGGAGATCGTCGCCAAGCGGCTGCACTCGGACGAGGGGATCTCCTACACCGAGTTCAGCTACCAGATCCTGCAGGGCCTGGACTACCTGAACCTCCACCGGGAGCACGGCTGCACCCTGCAGACCGGAGGCTCCGACCAGTGGGGCAACCTCACCTCCGGCACCGAGCTGATCCGCAAGGTCGAGGGCACCGCCGTGCACGCGATCGGCACGCCGCTCATCACCAACTCGGACGGCACCAAGTTCGGCAAGTCCGAGGGCAACGCGGTGTGGCTGGACCCCGAGCTGACCTCCCCGTACGCCTTCTACCAGTTCTGGCTCAACACCGCCGACGCCGACGTGGTCGACCGGCTGAAGGTCTTCACGTTCCTCGGCCGTGCCGAGATCGAGGAGCTCGCCCGGCGGACCGAGGAGGAGCCGTACAAGCGGGAGGCCCAGAAGGTCCTGGCCTGGGAGGTCAACTCGCTGGTGCACGGGGTCGAGGCGACCGAGAAGGCGATCGCGGCCTCGGCGGCGGTCTTCGGCCGCGGCGAGCTGGGGGACCTGGACGCCGGCACCCTGGAGTCGGTGGCCCGGGAGCTGCCCGGGGCCAGCGTGGAGGCCGGCCGGCTGCAGGTGGCCGACCTGCTGGTCGCCACCGGTCTGTCCGAGTCGAGGTCCGCCGCACGCCGGACCCTCAAGGAGGGCGGGGCCTACGTGAACAACGAGAAGGTCGTCGGCGAGGACGCGGAGCTGGCCCCGGACCAGCTGCTGCACGGGCGCTGGGCCCTGCTGCGCCGGGGCAAGAAGCACCTCGCCGCGGTGACCGTGCAGCCCTGACCGAGGACCGCTCGAGGTCCGCACCCCCGGCCGGGAACCGCGTTTGCGGCACCCCGGACGGGGGTGTAGTGTTCATCGAGTCGTCAGGCAGGGCCGAGAGGCCGGCCGGCGACGATCCCGCAAAGAGCAGCCCGGCCGAGCGCCGGGCCAAGTTCATGCGGGACGACCGTCCGAACGGAACCGGATCGGGTGCCAGCGTCAAGTTGACACGCCGGGAACGGGCCGCCTAGGATGGACGAGCTGCCTGAGGCCGGGAACGAAAACGGTTCCGAGACCGACGGGCAGGGAATCACCACTCACGAGTTTCGGGGCCCTGGGGGGTTCTGGTTCTTGGTCTGTTGTTTGAGAACTCAATAGTGTGCCATGTTTGTTGATACCAAATGTTTTGTTTGGTTGATGGATCGCCTGTGTCCCGCCTCCGTGG